>JBGSII010000348.1:0-8153 GCA_041742555.1 Ilumatobacteraceae bacterium | reverse complement strand
CGCAGCCGACGTCGAGCACCGAGGCGCCGGTCGGCGGGAGCACAGCCCGCGCGATCTCGGTGGTGGGAGCGTTGCGATCGAGAGTGTCGTCGACGACGAACATGGCCGTGTCGTGCTGCCACGGTGACACCGGCGCCTGGGCGAGGATCTCCGCGGGGATCGCCCATCGTTCGAGCTGCTCGGCCCATCTGGCTGCCGCGTCGGTGATCGTCGGTTCGCGATCCAGGTCCACGACCACGACGCTAGTGACCGAGCGAGAGCGATCGGCCAGCCACCCGGAGTTGCAGTTCTCTGCGGAATGCGTCCCAGGATCCGGAAGCTATTCCGCTCTGTGCTGCTCGCGACACGCACCCGGCCGTTCGCTCAGGGCGCGATCGGCTCTCCCCCACTCGCGAGCCGTTCCCCGAAGACCCGGAGACGATCGATCGATTCCGCCGGAATCACCGGCCGTTGGGCTGCGAGCGTGGCCTTGATGCGTTCGTAGGTCTCCGCATCGAGGCCGCAGCGGCGGCACTCCTCCAGGTGCACCTCGATCTGCGCTGCCCGTTCGGTGTCGATCTGCTCGTCGAGGTAGCTCTGGAGCACCTTGCCGACCTCACGACAGGTCAGTCCTCCGTGCATGGCCCAGCCGAACAACCGAGTCTTCCAGGCGCTCATCGGATGTCACTCCTCGGATCGAAGCCGACCTGGCGGAGCCGGGCCCGAATTCGCGATCTGGCGCGGTGCAGGCGACTCATCACGGTCCCGATGGGCACGTCGAGCACCTCGGCCGCCTCGGCGTAGCTCAGGCCGTCGATGTCGACGAGTTCGACGACGCGTCGGAACGAGTCGTCGAGCGACTCCACGGCATCGAGGATCTCGGCATCGATCACATCGTCCACGACGCGGTCCGCTCGCTCCGCCGACGAGGCGACGAGCAGGCGGTCGGCCGCATCGGGATCGCGCAACAACTCGGGGCGTCGTCGACGATTCCGGTTGATGTGGGTGTTGCGAAGGATCGTGAGGAGCCACGCCCGCGGGAAGCGACCGTCGAAGCCGCCGATCGCGCGGTAGGCCCGCAGTAACGTGTCCTGCACCAGGTCTTCGGCCTCGGCGTGGTTGCGGGTCAGCGAGTTCGCGACCCGCAGGAGCATTTCGATCTCGGGCAGCACGTAGCGCTCGAACGCATGCTCGTCGACGACCGGGTCACTCACCAGCCCGCACTGTATGCCGGCTCCAGCAGCCAGCCGCATGCTCGCGTCGAGCCGAATCCGTCGACGTTCGCCTGGGGCACGCGGGCATGCCTGAGCAGTGGCCACCGGCGTCGTCGCGAAACGTCGACCAGCCATCGGTGGAGGAACCCGGTTCGTCCGAGCTCGCTTCCCGCGGCGCCCGCAGCGGCTGCAGGGAAGCGCTGGCGAGCGAAACGGGTTCTCTCACTGTCCGGTCTGGCCGACGGCTTCCCGGACCCGACAAGCGCCCCGAACGGAGACCCCATGCGTCCACTTTCCATCGCCCGCTGGAGCGATCTTCCCGATCGCCGACCGGTCGGCGCACTCGTCGGAAACGTCGACCTCGTGCTCGTCCGCTACGACGACGAGCATTCCGTGCTGTACGGACGCTGCGATCACCGCGGTGCCCTGCTCGCTGACGGGACCGTTCGCGGTGACGACCTCGTGTGCGGGGTCCACGGGTGGGACTACGGCGTTCGGACGGGGATCAGCTCGTACAACAACGACGAGCGGTTGCAGAAATTCAGTTCGTGGCTGGAGCATGACCAGGTGATGGTCGACGCCGACGAGATCGCCGCCTGGGAACGGGACCACCCACAGCCGTACGACCGCAGCGCGTATCAGGGCGCCTATCAGGACATCCACGGCGCGCCCGAGGAGCCCCACGTCGCCACGATCCGAGAACTCGCGGCGAACGGCCTCACGAGGCTCGGCCACCACGGACCGATGACGGCGATGGGGGTCCCACGCGATCGTCTCCCGGTCTGGGATGACATCCAGATCGTGACGGCGCAGCTGTCACGGCGACCGTTGCTCGACGACGACGCTGTGGGCACCGATGTCACCATCGGCGCGTCCGCCGTCGCGCCGCTGCGGCTGGACATCCCGCTCTTCGTGTCCGACATGAGCTTCGGCGCGTTGTCGCAAGAAGCGAAGGTCGCACTGGCCCGAGGCGCCGAGCGCGCCGGAACGGGGATCTGCTCGGGTGAGGGCGGCATGCTCGACGAGGAGCGAGCCGAGAACTCGCGCTACTTCTACGAATTGGCCTCGGCGAAGTTCGGCTGGTCGCTCGACAAGGTCCGCGACGTCCAGGCGTTCCACTTCAAGTTCGGCCAGGGCGCCAAGACCGGCACCGGAGGACACCTGCCGGGGTCGAAGGTCGTCGGGCGCATCGCAGAGGTTCGCGGGCTGTCGGAGGGCACCGACGCGGTGTCTCCCGCCACGTTCACCGACCTGCGGACCGTCGGCGACTTCCGTGAACTCGCGGCGCAGGTGCGCGAGGTGTCGAGCGGGATCCCGATCGGGGCCAAGTTGTCCGCGCAGCACATCGAGGCCGACCTGGACACCGCCCTCGAGATCGGTGTCGATTACGTGATCCTCGACGGGCGCGGGGGTGGAACGGGAGCGGCGCCCGCGATGTTCCGCGACCACATCTCCGTTCCGACGATCCCGGCACTGGCGCGGGCCCGCCGCCACCTGGATGCATCCGACTCCCCCGTCACGCTGGTGATCACCGGCGGTTTGCGGACCCACGTCGACTTCGTCAAGGCCCTGGCGCTCGGTGCTGACGCCGTGGCGATCTCGAACTCGGCGCTCCAGGCCATCGGGTGTCTGGGGATGCGGGCGTGCAACACCGACAACTGTCCCGTCGGGATCGCCACGCAGAAGCCGGGGCTCCGCCAACGCCTCGTCGTCGACGACGCCGCCCGACGCCTGACCCGATTCCTGGAGTCGACCGTCGAGCTGATGACGGTGCTGGCGCGGGCGTGCGGCCATGCCCACCTCTCCGAGCTGTGTCTCGACGATCTGACGACCTTCGATCGCGAGATGCACCACCTCGCCGGCATCCCCTACGGCGGCGTCATCGCCTGACTCACCGACATCTCATCGGCGGCGCGATGCGTTACATCTGGGGTCTGACCCCAGATGTAACGCTGGCGACGGGGAGCGCAGCGCGGTGTCACACGGGCGGGTCATCGGCGGTCATGTGCCAGCCGTTCGAACCCGCCGAGCAGGAACGCATGGGCCGCTTCGACGGGGTCCGGCGACGAGGCGATGTCGTCGTAGCCGACCACCGCGCCGAACGGCGCGTTCCAGAAGGCGGGGTCGCCAGGCCGGTCCGACGTCCAGGGTCCGACGTACAGGTACGGGGCGGTGTGGAAGCCGTCCCCCGGCGAACCACCCATGTTGACGCGCCGTTCGGTGGGCGACTCGGGGTCGAACGCGAGATCGAGCGCGGCGTCGAAGTGCTCGGGCCACAGCTGCACGAGTGACGGCGCACCGAACGTCGGGGCGGAACGCATCAGCCGATCAAGTGCCTCGGCGACGACCGCATACCAGTCGGCGATCAGCCGGGCGGACGCGACATGCAGGGAGATCGCCTCGCGGACGTCGCCAATCGGAGGCATGTCGGTGCCCGACCGATACTCCCCGGCGAGGTCCACGTCGGCGAACACGCCGAGTTCCGCGAGCGTCGAACCGTCGATCTCGATCGTGCGGGTCCAGGTGGCGCTGGTAGCGATGGCCTCTCGGATGAGCGTGCCGCCGCTGATCCGGAGCCGTTCGCGGTCGGGTCGGACCGTCGTCGTGGAGAACCCTGCCGGGGTGACCCGCAACCCGGATTGGCCCGTCACCGAGTATTGCGCTCGGGCGAGCACGTGGTTGGCGATGCGGTGCAGCGTCTGGCGGGTGGCGTCGTGGTGCTCGTCGAGTTCTCGGTCCATGTGGCAGCTCCTCGTTGGGGTGCACACGAAACCCGGCCCGCCGGCGACGTGTTCCGGGCGCCGAGCCCCGCCGCGCCGTGTCGCACGGCGCTGCGGCTCAACTCACGCCGGTGGGGGCGGCAGGATGTCGATACGGTGCGCGGCGGCGATGCCGACCACGCGCTCGACGTCGGGGGGTCGAGGCACGGGGATCGTCGCCTCGGTTGCCGTCTCGCCCATCGCACGGAAGAAGAGCTCGCCGCCACCTGGCGTGCCCAACACGAGGACTCGGGCCTGGGGTGAGCGCACCTCGAAGCGGTGCGGAACACCACGGGGCCCGAACACGAACTCGCCAGGGCCGGCGAGGCGGCCGGGCTCGTCAGCGACGAAGAACTCGATTTCTCCGTCGAGCAGGAAGAAGGCCTCGTCCTCGTCACGGTGGATGTGCATCGGCGGGTTCGCATCAGGCGTGAGCCAGGTGTCGATGACCGTCAGCGCGCCACCGGTCTCCTCGCTGGTCGCCTTGATGTCCATGAGCATGTTGAAGCTCCAGATCAGCCGGTCGGACGCCGCCGGCATCCGGGTGGCGGGCAGCGACGTGCTGGGCAGTGAGTCGGTGAGTGTCATGGCAGGTCCTCCTTCGGGGTTGATACTGCGGACTGCAGTATCAACCCATACTGCACAACGCAGTATCGTGTGTCAAGCCCCGATTCTCTGGAGACGTCCCATGCAGCTCTCGTCCACGTCCTACGCCCTGCTCGGCCTGCTGTCGTTGCGCAGTTGGACGACCTACGAGCTGACGCAGCAGGCGCAGCGGAGCTTGCGCTACCTGTATCCGCGGGCCGAGCGCCACCTGTACACCGAGGCCAAGCGGCTCGCCACCGAGGGCCTGGCACGCAGCGAGGTCACCTTCACCGGCAAGCGCCGCAGCACCACCTACGCCATCACGCCAGCTGGGCGCAAGGCCCTGAAGCGGTGGCTGCACACCCAGCCGGCACCGCCTGTGCTCGAGGCCGAGGTGCTGTTGCGATCGTTCTTCGCCGAGTTCGGCGACAAGCAGGATCTGCTCGCCGCACTCGAGGTGGCTCGCACCCAGGCGAGGGACGCACAGCAGGACCTCGCGGTGCTCGCGCAGGCCCGGCTCGATGGCGACGCACCATTTCCCGAGCGGACCGCGGTGATCGTGTTGAGCATGCGATTCGTCACCGACTTCCACCGCCTGCTCGAGGAGTGGGCCGAGTGGGCCACCGAGACCGTCACCGCCTGGGAGGGATCCGATGGAAGCGGCTGGGAGGGCATCCGCGCGGTGATGGCCGACATCGCCGAAGGGCCGAGCTGAGGGTCGGTACCCGACCACTCGGCCAGCGTCTGGCGAGTCCGGCGCGACCACCGAGGTCCGGCGGGCCGGATGGTACCGTCCGGCGGTGTTCCGTTGGCTCGTCGCCCTCGTCGCCACCATCGCATTCCTGGGCGCGGGCCCGTCGAGTACCACAGCGCAGGAGTCCGACTCGTCGGCCAGAGTCGCGGTGCGCGTGCTGGAGCCGTTCGTCATCGACAACGACGGCGACCTGCAGGGGTTCAGCGTCGACCTCGCTCGCAGCATCGGTCTGCTCGCCGACATCGAGATCGACTTCGTGGTCGTCGACACCGTCGGCGAACAACTCGAAGCCGTCGAACGCGGTGACGCCGACGCCGCGATCGGCGCGATCAGCATCACGGCAGATCGCGAAGAGCGCGTCGACTTCAGCCTGCCGATGTTCGAATCGGGGGTCTCGATCGCCGTCCCCACCGACGGACAGCGCCCGTCGCTCCGGTCGATCATCGGCCAGGTCTTCCAACCGTTCCTGGCGGTCCTCTTCGCCGCGATGGTCGTCGGAACGATGCTCGTCGGCACCGTCGTCTGGCTGCTCGAACGTCACCGGAACCCGGACTTCGAGACGCAGGGATGGCGAGGTGCCTTCCACGGTGTGTGGTGGGCCAGCGTCACGCTGTTCACGGTCGGGTACGGCGACGCAGTACCCCGGCGCGCCACCTCGCGCCTCATCAGCATGTTCTGGATGCTCTGCGGTGTGCTGCTCGTGGCGACACTGACCGCCGAGGTCACCGCCGAACTCACGGTGGAGCGCTTCGAGAGCGACATCCGGACCGTGTCGGATCTCTACGGTCGTGACGTCGTCACGATCGGAGGCACCACCTCCGACGACTTCCTGCGCGAGGCCGGGATCGTCGCAGACTCCGTCACCGACCCGGAGGCGGCGATGCGTCTCCTCGAAGCCGGCGACGCCGACGCGTTCGTCTACGACACCGCCATCGTCCAGTACCTCATCGCTCAGGGGTACAGCGCGCAGCTCGCAGGGCCCGTCCTCCAACCCGAGTCGTACGGCATCGTGTTGCCCGAGGCCAGCGCCATCCTCGAGGACATCGACCGCGCACTCCTCGAGCTCAAACAGAACGGCACCTACGACCGGCTCGTGTCGGCCTACTTCGACTGACGGCGACAAGGCCGCTCCACGGCAACAACGCTACGTTCGGCGATGACGACCACCGTCCCCGCCGCCCGCACCACTCAACCCCGCAGATGAGGACCCTCGACAACATCTTGTGGCTGATCCTCGGCGGGCTGGCGATGGCGCTCGGCTGGCTGTTCGGGGCGCTCCTGCGCGCGATCACGATCATCGGGCTCCCGTTCGCCCGCCAGTGCCTCAAGCTCGCCAACTTCTCGCTGTGGCCGTTCGGGCGCACCGCCGTCGACGACCTCCCCGGCTACGTGCCTCCCGCGGCGATGGCCTGAGCCGCTCGGCGTCGTCGACTCGTCGCCGGCTGGCCGATCGCAGTTCGACTGCTGACCGCACGACGCGTCACGGGATCAGGGGTGGCCCAACACGCTCAGCGCGGCGATCGCCGACCCGCGGGCGCCGGCCATGTCGAGATCGGCGACGAGCGCGAACGACGCGACGCTGCGTTGTTCGTCCCGGAGGAACGTGTGCTCTTCGACCCGGCCGAGGAACCAGTCGCGAAACGCCGGCTCGGCCTCGATCACACCGCCTCCGAGCAGGTACACGTCGGGGTCGGTGAAGTTGGCGGCGATCGTGAAGAGACGACCGAGCGCCATCGCCTGCTGCTCGAAGATGTGCAGGGCCATCTCGTCACCACGCTCACCGAAGCCACGCACCAGCTTGGCTGCCGCGAGCAACTCCACGCTCGCAAGTTCGTGATCGGGGTACCGCGTCAGCCAGTAGGGCAGCAGGTTCTTGTAGATGCCCGTGAGCGAAGCGACGCTCTCGGCGTCGCCGACGAAGCCGCAGTTGCACTCCGGAATCGGCTGCCCATCGGCCAGCAGACCGTTCATCGGGACGTGGACGTGCCCGAGCTCACCAGCCATCCCCGCGGCACCCTTGATGATCGCTCCGCCCTCGATCACACCGCCACCGAGCCCCGTCCCGACGATCACCGACACCGACGACCGCTGCGCACCGATCGCCCCGAAGTGCCGGTGATGGGCGTACAGGGCGGCGGCATTGGCGTCGTTGTTGTAGACGACCGGCAGACCGAGCTCGTCCTCGAGCGCGCTCCTGAAGTCGTAGCCCCTCCATTCGTGGTGCCCGAAGTTGGTGCCGCCCCGCGACGAGATCACCCCGTGTGCCGTCGCCGGGCCGGGCGTGTCGAAGCCGACGCCGAGCACGGAGTCGCGACGCACGCCGGCCAGCTCGATCGCCGCGTCGAAGGCGTCGCGGAGCGCGCTGATCGCGGCGGCCGGTCCCTCGGTCACACGACTCGGCAGCTCGACCAGTCGGTCGATCAGGAAGTTCCCATCGCGATCCATGACCGTGAACTTGTTCGCTGTGCCCCCGTTGTCGAGCCCGACGACGCAGGAACCCGACCCGTTCATGCGAACGCCGCCGCGATGGTGTCGGTCGACCACGACACTGACGGACCGGTCTCGGTGCTCACGAGGCCCGCATCCTACGCGCCACTCGTCGGGCACGACGTCGGCTTCTGCGCGCGCCGCGTGCCCGCCGATTCCACGCGGCTACACCCACTCGACGGCGAGCAGATCGGCGACGCGGGCGACTGCAACCGCCGGATCGGCGTCGCTGAATGCCCGAGCTGCGTCACCAAGACCCGCTCGTTCGACGATCCCCTTCTCGTTCAGCGCCCACTCGCCCGCGGCCGCCAAGCGAGCCTGCGCAACAGAGAGCACGGCCTGCGCGAGGTTGGCGGCCGACGCGACCACGTCCTC
>JBGSII010000347.1:0-4417 GCA_041742555.1 Ilumatobacteraceae bacterium | reverse complement strand
CCGGCGCGACAACGCCTTGGTGAAGGCGGCCGGCGTGATCCAGCGGCTGCACGACTACCGGCCGGCGCCGCGATTCCACGAGCTGTGGGGCCAGAAGGTGGAAGCGCTCGGGCTCCCCGACGACGTGAAGGCCGCGCTGCTGGATCCCGCCGCGATCGACGACCTGCTCGATGGCTGGCCATCGACGGCGGCCGCGTCGCACCTTCACGCGTGCACCCACACGACGTTCTCGCCGAACCTGATCGACGGCAGCGAGTCGGGCGGCGGGCGTATGAAGGTCAACGTGATTCCGGACACCGTGGTGATCGACGTCGACATCCGCACGTTGCCGGGGGAGGGACCCGACGAGGTCGACGCGCACCTGCGCGCGGCGCTCGGCGACCTCGCCGACGAGGTGGAGGTGGAGCCTTTGATGAACGACGCGGCCTCGATCAGCCGGCTCGACACCCCGCTGTGGGATGCGCTCCAGCGGGCGGTCAACGTGCCGTTCCCGACGGCCCGCCTGACCCCGCAGTTCGTGGTCGGATTCACCGATGCCCGGATTGTTCGCGAGATGGGGGCGGTCGCCTACGGCGCGGGTTTGTTCAGCCCGTCGCTCGACTCGAGCGAGTACGGCTCACGCTTCCACGGCAACAACGAGCGCATCGACATCGAGTCGCTCGCCCTCACGACCGAGTTGTACGTCCGCGTCGCCACCGACCTCCTCGCGTAGCCCCACCCAGACGTTTGCGTGCGGATCTGGATGACCCGTCTCATCCGAATTGCAGCGCAAACGGGAATGGGCCCGGTTCAGCGCTTGGTGCGGGAGGCGAGGTAGGCGCGGGCGGCGGCGCGTGCTTCCGGGTCGCGCATCGCGGCGCCGAGCTGGTCGGCATCGGCCCACGAGCCGGCGGTCGACGCGACGTCCTCGAGTGCTTCGTTCACCTGGCGCTTCGTCGCTCGGACGACACTCGGTGCCTTCCTGGCGAGCTGTCCCGCCAGTTCGTCGACCGTCGACTCGAGTTCGGCTCGCGGCACGATGCGGTTGATGAAGCCGATCCGCAACGCCTCGTCCGGCGAGAAGGGACGACAGGTCAGGACGAGCTCTCGGGTGAGCGCCGGGCCGATCTCGCGGACGAGCCGCGGGATCCCGCCCCAGGCGAGCGGGATGCCGAGGTCGACCTCGGGAATGGAGAACACCGTGTCGTCGGCAGCGATGCGGAGATCGCACACTCCAGCGAGCACGACGCCCCCGCCGACGCACGGACCCTTGATCGCGGCGATCGTGAGCGCCGACATGCGGTCCATCGCCTCTGCCATGAGGCGACCGAGGTCCGCCTGATCGCGACTCGACCCTGCGCTCGGATTGTCGCGGTCGCCGCCAGCGAATTCCCGAAGGTCGAATCCCGCCGAGAACGCGCGGCCCTCCCCGGTGACGATCACGATGTGCGCCGAGGAGGTGTTGAACCACTGGGCGGCCTCGGCGATCTCGCGGAGGGGCACCGTGCCCAGCGGATTGAGCTTGTCGCCCTGGGTCAGAGTCAACCGGCCGATCGGCCCATCGACCTCGACCCGCAGCGTGGAGAACTCAGGAGCATCAGTCATCCCCGCATCCTGCCAACCCTGTCCCTCCGGACCCGACCCGAAAGGACAGGGTCAGGTGGATTGGAATCGGCCGGGGGCGACTTCGGTGGCTTCGCCGCGGCGGAGCATTCGTTGCACGTGCAGCTCGGCACTGCGGCGCTCGACTGACTCGACGAACGGCGTGTCGACGTGCGGGCGGTAGATGAACCGGTGTCGGCGCATCTCCTCGAGCGAGTGCGGTTCGCGCAGGAACTCGAGCATCGCTTCGTGGCGCCTCCCGATCACCGCGCTGAACGCGTCGACCAACTCGACGAACGTGTCGCGCCCCTCGATGACTCCCTTGTGGTGGAACGTCACGTAGAAGTCGGCGTCCTCGCCCCGGACCTTGGCAAGGCTCGCCTCGAAGTCCTCCAGATCGCTCCACACGTCGCCGTAGTACGGGCCGAACCCGGTGAGGTCGATGTCGGACAGGAAGAACACGCCGTCCATCCGGAACCCGCTGTGGCCCCGAGTGTGGCCCGGCAGGTGGACCGCCTCGACTGTGACCCCGCCTCCGAGATCGAACACGTCACCGTCGGTGAACCCCTGCGCGTCGGGACGGGGCACGTAGTGGAACTCCTCGAGGATCACCTTCTCGAAGGCATCACGAGCCTGGCCGGTCAGGCCGTACACCTCCATCAATCCGTCGATCGACGTCGCACCAAGGAGGTCGTCGTCGTGGATGTGCAGCCGGGCGTCCGAGAACGTGCCGTTGCCCGCCATGTGGTCTTCGTGGCTGTGGCTGTTGATCACCGCATCGACGGCGACCGGTGCGCCACCGCGAGCGACAACGGTGACCGATGGATCGATCAACACGGATTCGCCAGCCCCACGCACGAGCAGGGTGTTGCCAGACGGGTACGCCCCGTTCGCGTCACCGACCAGCACGCTCACCGATGGCGTGAGCTGCCGCTCGTCATCCCCCCAGTCGACCATGCACCCGACCCTAGCGAGGTGGTACGCCGAGGCGCTGCCCCCCCGGAGGTGACGATTGCAGCAGGGGTCTGACCCCTGCTGCAATCGTCAGTCGGCCGGTTCGAGCTTGAGGCTGGCGGAGTTCATGCAGAACCGGTCGCCGGTCGGGCCGGGGCCGTCGGGGAAGACGTGGCCGAGGTGGGCGCCACACGTCGCGCAGATCGCCTCGGTGCGGATCATGCCGTGGGACCGGTCGACCTTGAGCGTCACCTTGGCGGGATCCATCGCCTCGGTGAAGCTCGGCCAGCCGGAACCCGAGTCGTACTTCGTCTCCGACGAGAACAGCGGCTCGTCGCACACGATGCAGTGGTACGTACCCGGGTCCTTGACGTCCCAGTAGGCCCCACTGAAGGCCCGCTCGGTGCCGGCGCGCTGTGTCACCTCGTACTGCAGCGGGGTGAGCTTCTGCTTCAACTCGTCGTCGGTCGGAATCGCTCGTTCTGCCATGGCCACCAGGATGCCCGAAATCTCCGTGGTCGTTCGCACCGTCCGCAGAGTTTCGACCCTGTTCCGCAGGCTGTTCGAAGCTCGCAACCGTCGGCTTCCTACGCTCATCGCATGCGTCGGCGGCCATCTCTCCTCGTGGTCCTGATCGCCGCCGGGGTGTTCGCAACGGCCTGCGCGACGAGCACCGACGAGACCGCCGACAACTCGGCCAACGGCGCTGTCGACGTGTCCGCCGCCGATACAGCTCGCCCTCCGGTCTTCCGCTACCCGCCGGCCCCCGCCGCTCCTGGCGCCGACGTCGCTGACGCCGCCGAGGTCCGCGACGCCATGGATCGCATCGACACGCAACTCGTCGTCGGGGAGATCGACGAGGCGGCGCTGGCCGATCTCGTCGAACACGGCGACGCCCGGCACGCCTGGTACATCGCCGATCTCATGCGGTTCTTCGGCCCTGGCGAGAGCGGCAACGAACTGGTCGACACATTCGAGGCGCTGACCGCCACGTCGATCGCGGACGACCCCGACAGCGAACGCAACGTCTGGCTCAGCACCACCAACCACCTGATCGCGTGGGACACGCCGAGCTATCCGGAGTACCGCGCCGACAAGGCCGATCTGTTCCTACTGATCGAGGAGCGATGGGCGCCGTTCTTCGGCGACGGCGACGCCGACATCGACTGGCGCGTGCTCAGCTGGGGCGGCGTCCTCATCGACGACCGCGAGCTCGGTGACCCCGACGGGTGCTCGCGGGGCTGCATCCCTGCCCTCGACGATCCGGCGGTCACCGACGCCGCTGGTGGCGACTGGTACCCCGACGATGCGATCGTGTTCGGCATCGTCGAAGGCGACGAGTCGTTGGCGATCCCCAAGAACATCGCCGAGATCCACGAGATGTTCAACCTCACGCTGGGCGATCGTCGCTTCGGGATCCCGTACTGCACGCTGTGCGGCTCGGCCCAGGCCTACCGCACCGATGACGTCGTCACGATCGGCGGTGCCGACGAGGTCCCGGTGCTGCGCACCTCGGGCCTGCTGTCACGGTCGAACAAGGTGATGTACGACTTGCGAACCCAGTCGGTGTTCGACACGTTCACGGGTGCGGCGGTGTCCGGGCCGCTCCAGGACCAGGGCATCGTGCTCGAGGAGGCGACAGTGCTGCGCACGACATGGGGCGAGTGGAAGGCCGACCATCCGGACACCGCCATCATCGCCGAGGACGGTGGCATCGGGCGGAGCTACCCCCTCGATCCGCTGGAGGGTCGGGACGACAACGGTCCGATCTTCCCGATCGGCCCCGCCGACGATCGCCTCGAGGTGCAACGACTGGTGGTCGGCGTGATCAACGGTGCTGGCACGCCGGTGGCCTTCGCGGCCGACGACGCCCGAGCGGCGC
>JBGSII010000346.1:0-3270 GCA_041742555.1 Ilumatobacteraceae bacterium | reverse complement strand
AGCTGTGGCCGGTGTCGGCGACGTCGTCGACGCTCAGGATCCGGGCGTGGGACACGTCGTCGAACAGGGGGGCGGGCGGCAGGATGCGCGGCCCCTCGAGCCGGTCGTCGACGCCGGTGTCGAACTCGACGTTCATCGTGTAGACGTTCTTCACCGACAGCGCGTAGCCGATCGCACCCCCGATCAGCAGCCCGCCGCGGGCGATCGCGAGCACCATGTCGGGCTCGTACCCGTCATCGGCGACCATCTGGGCCAACGCCCGGGACGCCGTGCCGAAGATGTCCCAGGTCATGATCTCGCGCTCGTCAGACATGCTCCCGGAACCTAGCCGGACGACGACCGACGCAGGGCAATCGCGCACCGTAACGTTTGGTGTCTGACACCAAGTGTCACAGGCAGATGTCGGCGGGGCGGACAGGGACACGGTCGAGCGGTTTGCCCACGCCGTCGACCTGACGCAGCGCGTCGCGGATCGCAGCGACCACCGCCGGCGTCGACGAGATGCACGGGGGCTCGCCGACGCCCTTCGCGCCGAGGGGGGCGTGCGGGTCGGGCTCCTCGATCAGCGTGGCCACGACATCGGGCATGTCGAGGAACGTCGGAAGCAGGTAGTCGGTGAAGTTGCCGTTGCGGATCACACCGTCGATCTGGATGATCTCCTCCATCACGGCCAGCCCGAGACCCTGGGCGATCCCGCCCTCGATCTGGCCCAACACCGACAGCGGGTTGAGCGCCCGCCCGACGTCCTGAGCGGTCGCGATCTGCACCACCTTGACGAGCCCCAACTCGGGATCGACATCGACGACGGCGCGATGGGCGACGAACGCGAACGCCGTGTGGCAGTTGCCCTGGCCGTCCTCGTCGAGCTCCTCGGTCGCCGGATGCCGGTACTCGACGGTCTCGTCGATCACCACGCCGGCGCTCGCCTCGCCGACCGACAAGCGCCAGCCCGACACGGTGTCCACCACGTCGGTTCCGTCGATCGCGAGCCGCAACGGGTCGACATCGTGAACCCGACCCACGTGCTCGAACAACCGCTCACGAACCGTTCGACAGGCTGCGTCCACCGCTCCCCCGCTCATCCACGTCTGGCGTGACGCCGAGGTCGACCCGGCCGAACCCACCTGGGTGTCGATGCGGTCGAGCCGCACGTCGTCGACGCCGAGGATGGTCCGAGCGATCTGTGGTGCGATCGTGACGAACCCCTGGCCGACCTCGGACGTGGCGAACTTGAGCGTCGCGACGCCATCGGCCAAGCGGCATCGCGCCGTCGAGTAGTCGTCGAACCCCTCCGAGTACATGAGGTTCTTGATCGCCACGCCCCATCCGATGCCGCGCACGATGTCGCCACGATCAGCGGTCCGACCTGCCCCACCGGGCAGGCGCATCACGTCGATCGCGCCGTCGTCCATCGGGTGCCCGCCGACCGGCGTCCCGGGCAGCGGCAACGCCGCGGTGTCACGGATGCACCGTTCGACGGGCGCGACGTTGAGCACCGGCTGTCCCGTGATCAAGGAATCGCCGGTACGCATCGCATTGCGGAGCCGGATCTCGACCGGGTCGAGCCCACACGCGAGCGCCAGCTTGTCCATCTGTGACTCGTGCGCGAAACAGGCCTGGACCACCCCGAATCCGCGCATCGCGCCACATGGCAGGTGGTTCGTACGGACCGCATAGCCGTCGACGATCGCGTTCGGGCACCGGTACGGGCCCTGCGTGTGCGTCACCGCGTTGATCAGCACGGCCGACGACGTCGACGCGTAAGCGCCCCCGTCGAGCACCATCCGCGCCTCGATCTTGACGATCTCGCCGTCGGCGGTCGCGTGGTGGCGCATCCAGATGGTCGCCGGGTGGCGATGCACGTGGCCGAGGAAGCTCTCGGCGCGGCTGTACGCGATCCGCACCGGTCGTCCCAATCGGAGCGCCAGCAAGCAGGTGTGGACCTGGAGGCTGATGTCCTCTCGGGCGCCGAAGGCACCGCCGACGCCACCCAACACCAGACGCACCGACTCGACGGGAAGTGCGAGACAGGCGGCGATCTGCGCGCGATCCTCGTGCAGCCACTGAGTGGCCACGTGCAGTTCGACGCCCTTGCCACCGGGATCGGGCACCGCGAGCGCCGCTTCGAGGCCCAGGAACGCCTGGTCCTGCATCCCGATCTCGTAGGTTCCTTCCACGACGACGTCGCCGACGGCCAACGCGTCACCGCGCACGATCCGCTGGTGCCGGATCACGTTGCCGTCGGGATGGATCGGCGGGTGGCTGCCGTCGATCGCCCGTTCCGGATCGAGGAGCGGATCGAGCAATTCGTACTCGACCACGATCGCCTCCAGCGCGCGGCGGCAGGTCTCGGGATGATCGGCAGCGACGGCAGCGACCGGCTCGCCGACGTAGCGAACGACGTCGCTGGCGAACACCGGCTGATCGTGGGCGATCAATCCGTAGTTCATGGCACCGGGCACGTCGGCCGCCGTGATCACCGTTTCGACACCGGTGATCTTCCAGGCTGCGCTCACGTCGATCGAGACGATCCGCGCATGAGGGTGCGGGGACCGCAGGGTGGCGCCCCAGAGGCAGCCGTCTGCGCTGAGATCCGAGGAGAACTCGAATCGTCCTTGCACCTTGGCGATTCCGTCGGGGCGAATCGGCGACGTGCCGATCGTCCCCGGACGTCCTGACTGGACCGGCGTTGCGACCTGGTCGACGACGCTCATGACGTCTCGCCTCCTCGCGCGACGGCCACCCGCTGGACCGCTTCGATGATCCGTCCGTATCCCGTGCACCGGCACACATTGCCGGCCAGCTCCTCGCGAACCTGGGTCTCGGTGGGCGCGGGAATCCGTTCGAGCAGATCGTGTGTGGCCATGATCAACCCAGGGGTGCAGAACCCGCACTGCACCGCGCCGGCATCGACGAACGCCTGCTGCACATCGCTCGGAGCGTCCGGTGCAGCGACTCCCTCGATCGTCACGATCGGCTGGTCGACAGCCGAGGCGGCCATCACCAGGCAGGAGCAGACGAGCACGTCGTCGACCATCACGCTGCAGGACCCGCACTCGCCCTGCTCGCAGGCGCCCTTGGCGCCGAGCAACCCGAGCCGGTCGCGCAAGACGTCGAGCAGGCTCTCGCCGAGCCAGGAGTCGGTGACCTCGCGCGGGACACCGTTCACGTGCAGTACGTAGTGGTCGCTGTCGCCCGTCATCGAGCCGGTCATGCAGCCGCCTCCGAGCTCGAGGCTCGCCGGACCAAGCGGCGCGCGAGCACCCCGAC
>JBGSII010000345.1:0-2557 GCA_041742555.1 Ilumatobacteraceae bacterium | reverse complement strand
GATCGCCGTGCCACCCGGACTCGGGTGCCAGCACTGCTCGACGCTGTAGGCGACTCGAATCGGTCGCGACGGGGTGATCACCGGCCCATCATGGCGGCTCGCGACCGCGCGCGGCGACAACCGACCGGTGCCATAGCCTGGCGAGGATGTCGACGCCTGCGCACAACGATGGATCAGACAGCCCGTTGCGTGGGCGACGTGTTGTCGTCACCGGCGGGGCGGGATTCCTGGGCCGTCGCGTCGTCGCCCGTCTCGCCGAGCGCGGCGTCGACGTCTGTGCACCGCGGTCGAACGAGTTCGACCTGACCGTGCCGGGCGCAGCCGAGGCGATGCTCGCCGAGCACGGCCCATCGCTCGTCGTCCATCTCGCCGCCGACGTCGGCGGGATCGGCTACAACCTCGCGCATCCGGCGCGGCTCTACCTGGCCAATCTGTTGATGGGCACCAATGTGATCGAAGCAGCACGGCACGCCGAGTCGGTCGACAAGACGGTGCTCGTCGGCACGGTGTGCTCGTATCCCAAGTTCACCCCGGTTCCCTTCGCCGAGCACGACCTCTGGGATGGCTACCCGGAGGAGACCAACGCGCCGTACGGCATCGCCAAGAAGGCGCATCTGATCCACGCCCAGGTCAACGAGCTCGAGCACGGCCAACGCTTCGCCTACCTCATCCCGACGAACCTGTACGGGCCGGGCGACAAGTTCCACCCATCGGTCTCGCACGTCATCCCGGCGCTGATCAAGAAGTGTGTCGAGGCGAAGGAGTCGGGTGCCTCGCACGTCGAGGTGTGGGGCACCGGATCGGCGAGCCGCGAGTATCTCTACGTCGATGACGCCGCCGAGGCGATCGTTCGGGCGGCGGAGGTCGAGACGACGGCCGAGCCGGTGAACCTCGGCGCGGACCGCGAGGTCACGATCAAGGAGACCGTCGAGACGATCGCGAGGCTCGTGGGCTTCGGCGGAGAACTGAGATGGGACCCGTCGAAACCGGACGGCCAGCCGCGGCGAGCCGTCGACGGCACCCGTGCGCGTGACCTCCTCGGGTGGTCACCGACGATGGACTTCGAGACGGGCCTGCGCGAGACGATCGACTGGTACCTCGCCCACCGCGATCAGGCCGAGCGCGCCCCGTCCTGACCCGCCCGCACACCGTCGGCTCACGTTTCGGGCTCGACGTGGCGGTTCAGCGAAGCACTCCCGCGGCCGAGGCAGCCTCGCGGTAGGACGCTGCGAGGCTCGCTGTCGTCTCGTGAGCATTGAGCCCGCTCGGGTTCGGCACGACGAAGAGCAGCGCACCCTCCAGGCGTTCGGGCTGCACACCCATCGTCGCCTTCGGACGCGAGAACGCTGCGCGGTACGCCGTGATCCCGGCGACCGCGACCACCACGGGTCGGTGGACTCGGACGAACGTCCGGAGCTGATCGCCTCCGGCGCGGAGCTCCTCGGTGGTCAGCTCGGACGCCTTCGCGGTGGCGCGGTGCACGATGTTCGTGATCCCGAGGCCGCGGGCGATCAGCGAGCGACGTTGGGCATCGGTCATGCCGACGCCACGATCGATCGGTGCGTCGATGATCCCGGCTTCGAGCAGCGCCGGGTAGAAGCGATTGCCGGGGTGCGCGAAGTGCGTCTGGGTGGCGGCGGTCCACAGTCCGGGATTGATACCGACGAAGAGCAGCCGCAATCCGGGGCCGACGAGGTCGGGAACCGTCGACCCTGCGAACGAGTCGAGTTCGGCACGGGAAAACCCCACGCAGGTGATCGTACGGCCATGACACACTCCGACGATGGCGAACGTTCACTGGCCGCTGTTCGACCTCGAGGTCCGAACACCGAGACTGACCTTGCGCACGCTCGACGACACGTTGGCCGCAGACCTGGTTTCGGTGGCAGCCCGAGGAGTCCACGATCCGGCGGTGATGCCGTTCGCCATCCCGTGGACCGACCTGCCATCGCCGCAGATGGAGCAGGAGGCCATGCGGTTCTACGCGCGCACTCGCGCCGACACCAGGCCGACCTCGTGGAACCTTCAATTCGCCGTGACCGTCGACGATCAGGTCGTCGGAGCGTGCGACGTGATGGCCGCGGACTTCGGGGCGCTGCGCCAGTTCACCACCGGGTCGTGGCTCGGCAGGGAGTTCCAGGGCCGAGGCATCGGCAAGGAGATGAGGATGGCAGCACTGACCCTGGGTTTCGACGGCCTCGGAGGCGAGTTCGCGCTCACCGGCATGTGGCACGACAACGCCGCGTCCTTGGGCGTGACCGAATCCCTCGGGTACGAGTTCGAGGGACGGCGACGCGCGCTGCGGCGTGGCGTGGCCGACGACATGTTGGGCTACCGGATGTCGCGCGAACGCTGGCGCGCCATCCGCCGCGACGACATCACCCTGGTCGGCGTCGAGGCCGCCCGCGCTTTTCTCGACATCGAGACGTGATCCCATCTCGCCCAGGCGAGCATGGTCAGGCGAGCGTCGCGACGAGTTCGGCCAGAGGTTCGCGGAAGTCGCGCAGCCGTTCGTAGCCGGCGGCTCGCCATGCGGCGTCGTCGAGCACGCTGTTGG
>JBGSII010000344.1:0-2745 GCA_041742555.1 Ilumatobacteraceae bacterium | reverse complement strand
CGTGCCCCTCGACCCGGCCGCTCCACCGGAACGTCTCCGCCAGGTGATGGTGGCGGCCGGGCTCGACGTGCTGATCACCGACGACCACGCGTCGGCTCGCATCGCCGGCCTCCTCGAGGAGTCGGCGGGCAGCACACCGGTACTCCGGGTCGGGTCGCCGAGGACCGGGCGACCCCTGTCGGACAGCGCGGCAGCGCTGCGTGCGCGGCTCGACCGGATCGGGCCGGACGACGTCGCCTATGTCATCTTCACGTCGGGGTCCACCGGCCGGCCTCGCGGTGTCGAGGTCAGCCACCACAACCTCGAGGCCAGTACGGCAGCGAGGCTCGAGTGGTACGACGAGGATCCAGCCCGCTTCCTCCTGACGTCGAGCATCGGATTCGACAGTTCGATCGTCGGGCTCTTCTGGCCGCTCTCGGTCGGCGGGTCGATCGTGTTGGCCGCCGACGTCCACGACGTCGATCGCATCGCCGCAGTCATGGCGGAACACGGCGTCTCCCACGTGCTGATGGTGCCGAGCCTCTATCGGGCCGTGCTCGATCGGGTGACGCAGCCACTTCCCTCGCTCCGAGTCGTGATCGTGGCCGGTGAGGCTTGTCCCCTCGCGCTCGTCGATCGCCATGCACACCTGCTCGGTGACGTCGCCTTGGTGAACGAGTACGGGCCGACGGAGGCATCGGTGTGGGCGACCGCCCATCAGCTTCGACCGGGAGACTCCGACGTCCCGATCGGTGGACCGATCCCCGGCACGACCGTGCGGGTCGTCGGCCCCGACGACCAGGCGGTCCCGGCCGGTGTCGCCGGTGAGTTGTTGATCTCGGGCCCCGGGGTGGCGATCGGGTATCTCGGCGACGACACCGCAACAGCCCAGCGGTTCGTCCAACTCGACGGGCGGCGGTGGTACCGCACCGGCGACCTCGCCAGGTTCCGCGCCGGGGTCGCTCACTTCCTGGGTCGCGTCGACGATCAGCTCAACGTCGGCGGTCACCGCTTGGAACCAGCGGAGCTCGAGTCGGAACTCCGGCTGCTGCACGGCGTACGCGAGGCGGTGGTGGTCGTCCCGCACGGCGCCGAGTTCCTCGTTGCCCATCTCGAGGCCGACGGGTTCAGCGAGCGCCGGGCTCGTTCGGCATTGGCGTCGCGTGTGCCCGCTGGATGGGTACCCCGGCGGTTCGTCGTGCACGACCGGCTCCCGCGTAACGCGCACGGCAAGATCGATCGGCGTGCCGCCCTCGACCTCCCGTACGGCACCGACAGTGCTGGAGCGGGACGTTCGCTCAGCGCGCAACCTTCCGGGGTGTTGCACAGCGTGCTGTCGGCGTGGAGACACTCGTTCGACAGAACGGACATCGACACGGACACGGACTTCTTCGAGATCGGCGGCGACTCGCTCCTGGCCGTTCAGATCGTGAGCTCGCTCGGTGATGCCCTCGGTCGCACGGTTCCGATCGCCACGTTGCTCGCCGGCCGAACCCCGATCGGCATGGCGACGCTGCTCGGCGACGCGTCGGCGACCGGCCCGACGACAGGCAGGGACGGTGCCTTCCAGGTGGTGCAGCTCCGTGCCGGCTCGGGGAGCGGCCCACTCGTCGTGCTCACCCCGGCGTGGGACGACCTCTTCGGGTACAACGATCTCGCGGCGGCGTTCCCCGACGACGTCACCGTGGTCGCCCTCGCGTACATCGAGTCGCTCGACGATCGTCTGGTGACGACGGTGGACGAGCTCGTGACGGAGTTCCTGCCCCGGATCAGCGCGGACGTCACGGCGGACCGGCCGGTGGCCATCGTCGGGTGGTCGATCGGCGGTGTCGTCGCCGCCGAGCTGGCCGACCGTCTGGCAGCAGAGGGTCGCGGCGTCCGTGTCGCCGGGCTGATCGACACGTTCTTCCCGGGAGAGGAACGCCACCTCTGGTCGAACCGGTGGTGGAAGTACAAGTCGTTGCTTCGACCGCGGACGCTCCCAGCGGCCGTTCGCGAGTTCCGGGTGATGGTACGTCGCCGTGTCGAGCGCGCCGCAGGCACGATGGGCCGGCGACTGATCATCTGGGCGGGTGGTGAGGCCCCCACCGAGGCGGCCCGCACCTCGGTCGGCGGGTTCCCGGTCGAAGCTCTCGGACACCCGATCGTGCGCGTCGAGACGCCGATGGTCTTCTTCGCAGCATCGACGACGAACCCAGCTCGAACGTTCGAGAAATGGCGAGCGATCACCGAGGAGATCGTCGTCATCGAGGTCGTCGGCCGCCACCGTGGCCACGACTCCATCATGGGCCCGGCGCGCGCTGGCCGCATCGCCGGCGACCTGGTCGATCGCCTTGCGGTCGAACCGCGCTGCTGACTCGGGGAATCGGCGGGCCCCGAGGGTCCTTCAGCGGACGATGACCGCCGGGCAGTTGCTGTGTGTCGCGACCGAGCTGGCGATCGACCCGAACAGCATCGCTCGGAACCCGCCTCGACCACGGGAGCCCACCACGAGCAGGTCGGCGGTCTTCGAGAGATCGAGCAGCGTGTCCGCCACGCTGCCCTCGATGAGCCGGCCGACGATGTTGGCGCCGCTGACGGAGCGGGTCGCCTCGACCGCTCGGTCGAGGATCAGCTCGGCGTCGACGGGCGTGAAGTCATCGGCTCGATCGACTCCCTCGATCGTCAGGTGGTAGCCACGCTTCCAGCCATGCACGATGACCAGCTCCGCGTGTCGCCGGTCGGCCTCGTCCGTGGCCCATCGCACGGCGTGCTCGGCGTGTTCGG
>JBGSII010000343.1:0-1867 GCA_041742555.1 Ilumatobacteraceae bacterium | reverse complement strand
GCCGACGCTGACAACGCGGCGAGTGCGATGGCCACTGCCACCGGCCCTCCGGCGGCGACCACCAGTGCCATGGAAGCGAGCAGGCCGGCCTGAACGATGTCGAGCGCCACCATGAGTCGGCGTCGATCGACCCGATCGGCCACCACCCCGGCGATCGGGCCGAGCAACACATAGGGCACGAGCCGGGCGATCGCCGCTGCCGACACCCAGGCAGCGGAGCCGGTGCGGTCGAGCACGAACACCACCAACGCCACCGAGTACACGAAGTCACCGGTGACCGAGATCGCGTAGCTCCCGAACATCCATCGCCACCGGGGGTGTGACCACGCGCTGCGAAAGGTGCCCGGCCGCGCCTTGGTCACCGACCGCGTCGACATGGCCGATGCACCATCGTCCGCCGGCTCCGGCTCATCCGTCATCTGTTTCCCCGCAACCCCCCGCTCGCCCGATCGCCGCACCGTAGTACTTTCGTGGACATCGAGCGGTGAGGTTGGCGTGTGCACGCCGTGGTCCAGGCAACACCCGTGGCGGTGATCAAACGACGGCGACCTGCCCGTCCGGTTCGCACTCATCGGACGCTGACCAGCGTGACCTCGGGTGCTGGGGAGATGTTGATGTCGGCACGCTGGTTCGGTGCCCACCGGGTCCTCGTGCCGCCCCTCAGTGATGCGCTGCCCCGCCTCGGCGTCAGAGTCTGCTCGACAACGTGGTGGGCGACACCCCCGACGGTACGAGGGTGGGCGTCGATGACCAAGTTGAGAACTGCGACGCACGCGCCCCGGCGCCGTGGGTGAGCGAGTGCTCCCGTCCCACCCCGAACCGATCAGTGGTGGCAGGCCCAGAAAGCTCCACCCCTGGACCTGCCACGACCGGTCGACTGCGCCGAGCGTTCGGCGCCGGGACTGGGCGTCCGCAGCGGGGTCGGAGACGCCCTCGATTTAAAGTGCTGCGGTGGGTAGCGCCAAGCCTGATCCGCAAAGAAATTGACCCCTCGGGCAGTTCCTCAGTGCATGCGGACTGGGCGGTTCATCAACGGCCGGAGCTCAAGCCGTGTCCTTCGGTGTCGTCGGCCGGCTGCACGCCCCGGGCGCTCAGTCCGTGGCCCTCGGTGTCGTCCTCGCCAGCGGGCTGGAAGTGCCTGCTCGACGCGGCGTGGCCTTCAGTGTCGGCCTCCTCGATATGGCTGGCCCGCGCTCCGTGACCCTCGGTGTCCTCGATCTCGTCCCGGTCGTTGCTGATGTTGATCTCGTCGTTCATGGTGCTGTCCTTTCGTTTGGCCGACGTGTCGTCGGCGGTGGTTGGTGATGGGATCCAGTATGCGCGACGACGCGATCGGAGTCCGTGTCGATGGTGACACAACGAGGGTGTCGGCGGGGACACTCAGTTGGATTCGACTGTCGTGGGGTGGGTGCGTGCGAGGCGGACAGCCATCTTTCGCCGGACCGGGTCGGGCAGCAGGTCGGGTTCGCCGAGGGCTGCGGTGAAGACGTCGCCGGGGATGCGGAGCAGCTCGCAGTGGGTCACGGTCTCGACGGTCGCCGTGCGCGGTATGCAGCGTAGTAGACCGATCTCCCCGAACCAGTCGTCGACGCTCATGAGGTTCACTTCCCGCTCCACTTCTCCGGCTTCGCCCCGGGATCTCACGAGAAGTTCGCCGGAGTCGACCACGTACAAGTCGTCGGGTGGATCGCCCTCGGAGATCACGACCTGGCCTGCGGGCACGGTCGTGGGCTCGACCGAGCGTGCGAGGCGTTCGAGCGCCGCTTCGCTCGCGTCGGCGAAGATCGCGAGCCGCCGCAAACGTTCCACCATCGGTGCCAGCTCGCGGCGTGTCGAGTCCGTGCGGGCGGCCAGCGCCAGCAGTGCG
>JBGSII010000342.1:0-4831 GCA_041742555.1 Ilumatobacteraceae bacterium | reverse complement strand
CCCGCAGCCGGTCGACGTCCCGCAGCCGGTCGACGTGTCGACGCCGGCTGCCGACGTGACGAGCGCACCCGGCGACTGAGCGGGTTCGCTCCGCTTCGGCACCAACGCCTACGATCACCGGCCATGTCAGAGATCGTCACGTACGAATCGCGCGACCGCGTCGCGCTGATCACCCTCAACCGCCCCGACGCCCGCAACGCCGTGAATGGTGACGTCGCGCAGGCCATGGAGGCTGCGATCGACCGGATGGAGGGCGACGACGACATCTGGGTGGGCATCATCCAGGCGAACATCGAGGGACAGGATCGCCCCGTCTTCTGTGCCGGGGCCGACCTGAAGGCGATCAATTCGGGCGCCGGTGGCTCGTTGATGACCGAACGCGGTGGATTCGCCGGGTTCGCCTATCGCGAACGCAAGAAGCCCGTCATCGTGGCCGTCGACGGGCTGGCAACGGCAGGCGGCTGCGAGATCGTGCTCGCTGCCGATCTCGTCGTCGCCACGACCCGGTCGTCGTTCGGGCTGGCAGAGGCCAAGCGAAACCTCGTCGCGGGCGCTGGCGGCCTGTTCCGGCTGCCCCGCGCGATCGGCCGGAACGCGGCCATGGAGCTGATCCTCACCGGTGAGCCGTTCTCGGCAGAACGTGCTCATCAGCTCGGCCTCGTCAATCGGCTGGTCGAGCCGGGACGTGCGACGGACGAGGCCCTGGCGCTTGCCGGTCAGATCACCGCGGCGGCGCCGCTCGCCGTGTGGGAGAGTCGCAAGGTCGTGCTCGCGTCGGCGACGGAGAGCGACGAGACCCTCAAGCGCATGACCGACGACGCGATGGGTGTGGTGATGCGCTCGGAGGACATCGGCGAGGGTCTCACGGCCTTCATCGAGAAGCGTGCGCCGCAGTGGAAGGGTCGCTGAAGTTCAGAGTTGCCGGTAGGTCGTGATGAGGCGGGCAACGATGCCGGCACGCTCGTACAGGTTCTTCGTGTGGCGGTCCCCCGGCAGCGCCTGGCCTTCGACGGCGACGGCGCCACGTGCCCTCGCCGATTCGATCGCGGACGCCAGCAGTTCGTCGCCGAATCCCAGCTCGCGCGCCTCCGGCGTCACCCAGACCTGATCGATCCGAACGATGAGGTCCGCGCCGAGTTCGGCGACGAGGTAGCCGATCACCACGTCGTCGATGGTGCCGACGAACACGTCCGCGTTGGCGCACCGGAACACCCACCCGTCGCCGATCAACGGATGCTCCTCGAGCCATCGATCGCCTCCACGCTGTCCGACGAGAGCTTCGCGCGCCTCGAGCTCGAGGGCACGCAACTGCTCGTGGTCACGGTGGGTCGCCGCGCGCACCAATGGATCGATCATGCGTCAGCCGCTCGCAGTTGTTCGAGCTTGCCGAGAATCGTGCGCCGGTGCCTGCTCGCGCGTTCGTAACGCTCGATCTCGCTGCGTTCGCCCGCATCGAGACCAACGAGCTTCGTGACGATCTGCGCCGACGACAGGTGGTCGTAGTCGGCCAGCGCCAGTGTTGTCACGTCGGGTGCACTGCCGCCCGTCGATGCTGCGCTGTCGGTCACGCGATGCTCGGCGGCGTCAGGCGGCGTGTTGTGCTGTCGGCTCGGCGCAGCGCTCGCAGGCACGAACTCGGTCGGGACCAATCGCTGCTTCAACTCACGGATCCCCTGATCGACCGCCATCTTGCCGAGGAACCGAGCAAGCACCACTTCACGGCGGACACGCTCGGCTGCCGAAGGCACCTTGTCGACCACAGCGGGAACCGCCTCGATCAGCCGACTGCTCACTTCCACCGGAACGACCAGTGCCAGCTCGGCGAACCTGGCCAGCAACGGCCGTGGCGCGTCAGGAGGAGAAGATCGGGCAGTCGTCATCGCCGACAGGACAGTTCGGCGCGCTCTCCCTGACGAGCAGGAAGCACGATGGGCAGAGCTGCTCGTCCTGCTGTTTGGGTTGGAGCCGCTCGCCGCCCTCACCTCGGGCTTCGGGCTCCTCGTCGTCGTCCTCGTCATCGTCGTCAGCAGCGACCATACGATCCTTGAGGATCTTGTCGAGGTCCTCCTCGACATCGTCATCGGCGATCAACTCGTCGTCGTCGTCGTCCTCCTCCGACGAGCGCTTCTTGCGCTTCGTGCGAGGAGCGGCATCGGCGGCATCGTCGTCCTCGTCGTCATCGACGACGACGTCGTCATCATCGTCATCAGCGACGTCGACCTCGTCCTCGAGGTCCAGGTCGTCGTCGTCGAGGTCGAGTTCGACCTCGGTCTCGTCGTCCTCGATGACCTCGTCATCGATGATGTCGTCGGGTTCGGTGATCTCGTCGTCAGCCATCTCGTCGTCAGCCATCTCGTCGTCTCGGTCTCGTCGCGCGTTCGGGGGGTTGCGGCGGGAGCATAGGCGTGGCGGTTCGTCGGACCGGGGGTCTCACCATGTGACACACGTCACATACGAGCGGGCGGCTCGTCAGTGCTCACCGCGCCGGGCCTCGGCACGACGCTCGGATTCGAGTCGCTCGAGTTCCGGCGCATGGGTGGTCATGTGGCTCATCGCAGCCGCGATGGCATGGTGGCCTGCTTGGTCGGCGATGAGCCGGTGCATCTCGAGCGCGACTCGCCGATAGGACGGATGGCCCTGCGGAGAGGAGCGCAGCTCGAGCATGTGGATCGCCTCTCGAGCGTTGAACTGCATGACATAGCGCATCCGGTACGCCATCGACACGGCGTAGGACGACTGCTGAGGGAATTCGGGTTGCAGCGCGTCGTACAGCGCGGCCGAGCGCTCCATCGCCTCGTCGAAGTCGCCGCTGAGGCCCGCCTCGTTGATCAGTTCGGGTCGGGTGTAGCCGTGATTCGGCGTCAAACGCTGCCACTCGATCGTGAGCATGCGGTGGCGTTGCATGTCGCGAAAGGCCCCGTAGTCGCTCAAGACGTCGAACCGGTAGAAGGAACGCTCGAAGGCGCGGCCGGGCTTGTGGCGACGGTTCTCTCGATCGCCCACATACGCGCGCAGCAACGACACCCGCTCGTCGACGCCGAGCCGGCGCACACGGTCGAGGAGTTGGTGTTCGGGAAGCGTCGCGTGGGAATAGCAGATCGCGGCCAGGAGCTTGTCCTCGGCGTCGGGGTCGAAGTCGACGAGCTCGACCTCGGCTGCCGGTTCGACCGGAGTGGCCCCGAAGAGGTCGTCCACCAGCGCTGCGGTGTCATCGCGTGTCGTGGCGAGATACTCGCTCCACCGACCACCGCGGTCCGGAAGGTCGACTCGTCGAAGGAAGCTCGGGATCACCTTTCGCAGTTCGTGCAACATCAAGTCTGCGTACTCCCGCGACTCCGGCAGCGGGTTCGAGCGCATGCGCAACAGCAGGGCCTCGAAGGCCTGACCGGTGCCGTAGATCCCCACGTTCGACGTCGCAGCGGCCGGCAGGATGCCGCGCACGGCGTCGAGCGCCTTGGCACGTGTTGCCGTGCGGTAGACGAATTCGCTGTCATCTGGCCCGCGCTCGACGGTCGCCCGGACGTACTCGGTCGCCGCGTCGACGCATCGGCTGTACGCGTCGAAGATCCGATCGAGGTCGCCGACGTATCGCGTGCCCAGGGGGCTCGACAGCACCGCCGGGTCGCGGTAGTAGCGGTAGCGGCCACCGAGCCGGGCGTCGTACGCGATGTATCGCGTGCTCTGCTCGAGGTAGCTCATCAAGCGTCCCCATTCGAGGATCTTGGTGAGCAGGTTGGATGCCTGTTCACACGCGAGGTGCACCCCACCGAGTTGTGCCACCGAGTCGTCGCCGTAGTCGAAGAAGACCCGCTCGTAGAGTTCTTCGGCCCGGTCGAGGCCGATCGTTGCGTCGACGGTCTGATCGCCGCTCACGTCGAGGTCGCCGACGAACTCGTCGAGGAAGAGTCGTCGAAGCGACTTGTGACTGCGGCTGTACCGAGCGAAGAGGGCTCCCTTGACCACCTCGGGCAGATTGACCAGAGCGAACACCGGGCCGTCGAGGTTGGTGAAGTACCGGCGGAGCACATCGGCTTCGTCCGCGGTGAAGGACTCGGGGACGTACACAGCCACGGTCGACCACTCTAGGACGGAGCGACCGCGCGACTCGGGATCACACGACCCCGCTGAGCTGGGCCGATGGCGGCCCGATCATGCGTGTACGAGGGCAGCATCGGGCACGACCTCGACCGACAACGACGACGCACGACCAACGGCGCACCCGTCGACGACGATGACGAGGGGCCGCTCGAACGTCCACGATGCTCCCTTCACCGACCGGGTCGAGATGCGCGGATGGGGCAGGTGGGTACCGGTCGCGAGACGCCGACGGGCGGCAAGCCGCTCGCGAATCGACATCGATGCCTGGACCTCGACGACCTCGGCGCGACCATCGTTCGGGTGCCCGCGTGGGGCCACGTCCCACGTGCCCACGAACTCGGCGTTCATCACGACGAGGATCCTCCCGCGCAGCCAGTGGCCCCGATACCACGGCGCACGCGCGACCACGTGCGCGCAAGCGACGACTGCTTCGGGACGGTCGTCCAGGTACACCCGGAGGAGATCGATGGAGAACTCGTTGACCGTCGGGCGACCGCTGAACGACTCGTTCGATCCGGGCGCCACTCCGAGTGTTCGGGCCAGATCGCCCGCGCCGACGCCAACCGGAGTGCGACTCTTCCGCGAGAGCGCAGCGGTCACCTCCGCGTCACTCCGGACGACCACGAGATCGGGTGGACGTGGGACGGGTCGCCCCCAGGGCTGACCGGGTCTGATCGTCATCGGTGTACTGGTGCCGGAGCAGCGCTGTCGGCGACGACGCCGCGGAAGGCGG
>JBGSII010000341.1:0-3092 GCA_041742555.1 Ilumatobacteraceae bacterium | reverse complement strand
CCGATCGGCGGTGTCACGCACGTGTTCCCACGTCCCGACGAACTCGCTGTCGCTGCGGACGACGCGTTCTCGATGCCTGGCGCGCGACGGGACACGATCCGGCGGGTGGCAGCCGCCGTCGCCGCCGGTGAGGTCGAACTCGACGCCGGCAGCGATCCAGCAGCGGCTCACCGCCAGCTCCTTGCGCTGAAAGGGATCGGTCCCTGGACTGCGGACTACGTCGTCATGCGTGGACTCGGCCATCCCGACACATTCCTCACGAGCGACCTCGGGGTCCGGCACGCACTCGACCGGCTCGGCCTCGGCAACGAGGATGGATCCAGATGGGCGCCATGGCGCTCGTATGCGGTCCATCACCTCTGGGCCACTCTTGCGATCGCATCCGTACCCTCGTCCCCGACTCGAAGGAAGCCAGACCGATGAGCACCGAACTGTTCAGCAGCGTGACCGACACTCCCGTGGGCGAGTTGACGATCGTGGTCAGCAGCGAGGGCGTTCGCGCGATTCTCTGGCCTGACGACGACCCGGCGCGCGTACGGCTCGACACGCCGACCGTGGATTCAGGAAACCGAGTGATCAACGCGACGATCGCCCAACTCGCCGAGTACTTCGAGGGCGAACGCACCGTGTTCGACGTGCCGCTCGACCCCGTCGGAACTGCGTTCCAGCGCTCGGCCTGGGACGCGCTGCGTTCGATTCCGTACGGTACGACGGTCAGCTACGGCGAGCAGGCAGAGCGGATGGGTGACCGTCGCAAGGCTCGGGCGGTCGGTGCCGCGAACGGGCGCAATCCGATCTCGATCGTCGTGCCCTGCCATCGCGTGGTCGGTGCGAACGGCGCCCTCACCGGATTTGCCGGGGGCACCGACACCAAAGCGTGGCTCATCGCCCACGAACGGCTGATTGCAGCAGGGGTCTGACCCCTGCTGCAATCAGGCGCGGTTGCGGGCGGCGGCGGACTGCGCCTTGCGGGCGCGGTCGGCCTCCTTCTTGGCGGCCTTCGCTTCGGCGCGCTTGGCCTTGATGGCGGCTTGCTCCTCGGGTGAACGCTTCGAGGTGTCGATCAGTGGGGCGATCGTGACCTCCTCGGCCTTCGGGAGTGCGACGAGCTCGTCGGACTTCAGGAGGTCGCGGATGATCGCTGATGCTGGTGCCTCGCCGGCGACGGTCGCCGCGAGCATGATGCGAGTGACCGCGACACCGTGGCGCTCGGCGACTCCGGGCAGCACGTCTTTGAGTTGATCGGTCGAGGGGTTGTCGGCGTGGTCGCCGAGTTCCTTGATGCAGTCGGCCAGGCACAGATCGGAGATGATCGCGGCGATCGCTTCCATGTCGCCGTTGATCCGGCCGGCCTTGACAGCGGCCCGAACACCCTCGGGCGTCGCCGCTGCCACGAACGACACGAGGCCCTCACGGTGGTCGTCGTCGAGTGCCTCGATCGCTGCCGCGAGCTCGTCGTCGGTCGCGGCCTTGAACGAACGGTCGAGCAATCCGAGCGCCTGCATCCGGTTCTTCGTCTGATTCACGTCGTGCGACGCTATCTGCTGTGGCTGCGACCCGGCTCGGGACCCCGATCGGGCCGATGGACCCGCATCGCGCACGTCTCGGGTACGTTCGACCACCGTGGAGATCGTGACGAAGCAGGGGCATCCCGACTTCCTCGATCTGCCGTGGGACGTCGCGCTGGTCGAGTGGGACCATCCGCGTCTGGTGAAGATGGCCCACGGCATCAGCCGACACGTCGTGCGCTTCGTGCGCTTCGATGAGCGGGTCTATGCCCTCAAGGCAACCGAGGTCGGCCCGGCTCAGACCGAGTACCGGGTGCTGCGCGACCTTCGCGACGACCATCTGCCCGTGGTCGAGCCGGTCGGGGTGGTCTCCGACGCACCCGGGCCGGGCAACGCCGTACTCATCACCCGGTACCTCGACTACTCCTTGCCGTACTGGTACCTGCTCGGCCGAGGCGATCCGAGTCTCGCCGACCGGCTGATGGATGCCGGTGTGGTCCTCCTGGTTCGGCTGCATCTCGAGGGCGTCTTCTGGGGCGACTGCTCGTTGTCGAACATCCTGTGGCGGCGCGATGCAGGAGCGATGATGGCCTATCTGGTCGACGCCGAGACAACGGAGCGACACGAGGACATCAGCGATGGCATGCGCGCCTACGACGTCGACATCGCCGTCGAGAACGTGGCGGGTGGGCTCCTCGAGCTGCAGGCGAGCGGTCGGATCGGCGACGACATCGATCCGGTTGCGATCGCCGAGAGCCTGCGCGATCGATACGGCGAGTTGTGGGCCGAGCTCACCCGGGTCGACGAGTTCGATCTCGACGAACGCTGGCGGATCGAGCAGCGGGTCAGGCGCCTGAACGACCTCGGATTCGACGTCGAGGAATTGTCGATCAGCCGAGACGGGCGCACCCTGTCGATCGAACCCGTCCTCGTCGAAGAGGGTCACCACTCGCGGGATCTGCGCCGACGCACCGGGCTCGACGTCCAGGAGAACCAGGCGCGCCGGCTCCTCGGCGACATCGACCAGTACCGGGCGTGGCTCGAACGCAGCGAGGAACGCTCGATTCCACGGGCGGTTGCGACCGCGCGCTGGCTGCTCGAGGTGTACGAGCCGGTCACCGGATCGATTCCGGCGGAGTTTCGCTCGCATCTCGAGCCGGCCGAGCTGTTCCACGAATTCCTCGAGCACCGCTATCTACTCGCCGAACGGTTGGGCGAGGACGTCAGCAACGACGTCGCGCTCGCGGACTACGTCGACACCGTGCTGATGACGCGGCCCGAGGAGCGTCAGCTCGGTCTCCGTGCAGCGATGCCGCACGGTACGGTCAGCACCGATGACTGACGCACACGAGGATCGCCGCATCGCTGCGCTGCGGGCGATCGGACTCATCGACCTGACCGACCTGGCCGACGATCACGCGCCCGACGGAATCGACGCGCTGTGCCAGCGTGCCGGCGAACACCGGACTGCCGCGGTCTGTGTCTGGCCCGAGTTCGTGGCGACGTGCGCTGGACTGCTCGGCGGATCGGGTGTGCGGGTTGCCACCGTCGTGAATTTCCCCTCGGGCGACGAGCCGGTCGAGG
>JBGSII010000340.1:0-9913 GCA_041742555.1 Ilumatobacteraceae bacterium | reverse complement strand
CCCGCGCTGCCCGGCGCCAATCCGCGATCGTGACGCCGGCGCCACACGTGACCTGCATCGACGAGGTGTCGAGATCCGAGATCGCCTCGAATCGGCGCATCGACAGCACGATCGCCGGCCGTTGCTCGGCTCCCTCACGCTCCTCGCTGCGAACGCGTGGCACGCCTCCACCGACCAGGCCGGTGTTGCCCGCCTGGGTGATCACGGCGACATCGGAGGCAGTGCACGCCTGCAGGACCTCGACGACCTCGTCAGTGGTGCCGGGTCGCACGGTGGCGATGCAGGTACCCGTGTACCGCCCCGTCCAGTCGGTCTCGTAGGTGGCGCGCCGGCCGGGATCGACGATCACGTGGTCGTCGCCGACGATCAACGTCGCCGCGCGCACGAACTCGGCGTTCGGGTCCACCGACCAAGTGTTGCACGGCCTCCGTGAGTTTGGGTCGCCGACCCCCGCCTGGGTCTACGATCGGGAGACAAGCGAGGGGGAAAACCCATGCGGATGGAATCGTTCTGGCGTTGGCTCGGAGTGGCGCTCGGAAAGTACTGGAAGCTCGTGGTCGCGATCGTGGTGCTGATCACGCTCGTGCTCGGTCTCGCGGGCCGCAACGTCGAGTTCGCAACGGGCCAGGACAGTTATCTGAATCCTGATTCGCAGATCGCGATCGACAATGTCGCGTTCCAGGACGACTTCGGCGGCGAGACCGTGATCCTGCTGTTCTCGTCGACCGACGGCTCCGACGTGAGCAAACTCTACGAGGGGGCGAACCTCGCCGAACTCGAACGCATCACCGACGAACTCGCAGGAGTCGACGGCGCGTACGCGGTCGTCACGCCCCTGACATCACTGCAGTTCAGCGCGAACCTGCTGTCCGGTGGAGCATCGTCGGTCGGCTCGAGGGCGCTGCTCGCGGCGTTGCCCCGCGACGAGGCAGGGGCCGAGGCCCGTCAAGCCGATGTCACCGTGTCGCTCGCGCGCCTCGGCGCGGTCGACGAGGCCGAGCTCGAGATCGGGAATCCGGCCTACAACCGGCTCCTCATCTACGACAACACCGGCTTCACCGCCGACGGAGCGACGGTCACGGCCCCGCCCGACGCCGAGCTCCGGGTCCGCAAGTCGCTGCAGGGCACCTTCCCGAACGTCGAGGGTGGAGCCCTCAACGGAACTGCGGTTGGCGGCGTCGTCTTGGAGGGCAACGCAACACTCGACGAGCAGACCGCTGCCACCAAACAGGTCCTCGAGGTGCTCGACGATGCGACGTTCGAGGGGTTTGACCTCACCGTCACCGGCTCGCCGGTGTATTTGGCAGAGATCAACGACTACCTCCAGGGCGGAATGCTCACGCTCGGCGCCGCGGCACTCGGTCTCATGGCGGTCGTGCTCGCGGTCATGTTCCGGGTGCGGTGGCGGTTGCTGCCCTTGCTGTCGGTGTTCATCGGCGTCCTGTGGTCGTTCTCGATCCTCGGCATCATCGGCATCGACCTGTCGTTGGTGACCATCTCGGGCCTGCCGATCCTGATCGGCGTCGGCATCGACTTCGCGATCCAGGTCCACAACCGGGTCGAGGAGGAGGTGGTGCTCGACAAGGAGGACCACCCGATCGCCGAGACGCTCGCCAACCTTGCGCCGCCGTTGATCGCGGCAACCCTCACCGGTGTGGTGGCGTTTCTCGCGCTGCGCATCTCGAAGGTGCCGATGATCCGCGACTTCGGCATTCTGCTGGCGATCGGCATCTCGGTGCTGGTCGTCGTCGGCATCGTCGTCACCGCGTCGGCGCTCGGTATCCGTGAGTGGACCAAGCGCACCGAGGTGCGCCCGCCGTCGCTGGTCGAGCGCATCGTCGTAAAGCTCGGCGGCCTGCCGACCAAGTTCGGGCTGCCGCTCGTGATTCTCGCCGGCGTGCTGTTCATCGGCGGGGTGTTGGCGGAGGGAAGCGCGAAGATCGAGTCCGATCCGATCAAGTGGATCGATCAGGAAAGCCAGGTCGTCGAGGACATCCAGAAGCTCGAGGACGAGACGGGGTTCTCGTCGACCCTCGGCATCCTCGTTGCGGCCAACAACATCTACGACCAGGAGGTCATCGACCTCATCTGGGAGTTCACGCTCGACGCCGAAGCTCGCGATGAAGTCGTGTCGAGCTCGAGCATGGTCAACACGATGGGCAAGATCATCATGATCGACGGCGCCACGCCGATCTCGCCCTCGAGCGACGACGTGCTCGCCTCGGTCAACGGGATTCCCGGTGTCGACGGGCCAGATCCGATGATGCCCGACGACATCGCCAAGGCGCTGTTGCGATCGAAGGACGACACGACGGCAACGCAGCTCAACCTCCGGCTCGCGCCGGCGAGCCTGGACGATCGGGCGGCGCTGGTCGAGGAGCTCGAGGCCGACTTGCAGGCGCGCATCGACGCACTCGACCTGCCCGCCGACAGCGTCTTGCTGGTCGATCTCCCCGAGGATCAGGAACCCGTCCGCGCCACGCCTGCAGGTCTGGCAACGGTCGGCATCGGTCTGCTCGAGAACCTGTCTGCGAATCGTGCGAACCTCACCTACCTGGCGCTGAGTCTTGCCGGGCTGTTCCTGGTGCTGCGGTTCCGCAGTCTGACCAGGGCGTTGCTCGCGCTGGTGCCCGTGATGCTGGCCGTCGGGGTGTCGTCGCTGGTGGTCGGGCTGCTCGGATTCACCCTCAGCCCGTTGACCACCGTGAGTGGGCCGCTCGTCATCGCCAGCTGTGCCGAGTTCTCGGTGCTGATCCTCGGGCGATACCTCGAAGAGCGCCAGCGCGGCCTCACGCCACGCGACGCCTCGGACACGGCAGCGAGCCGTACGGGCCGAGCGTTCTTCACCTCGGCGGTCACCACGATCTGTGGTTTTGCGGTGCTCATCGGATCGGCCTTGCCGCTCCTGCGCGACTTCGGGCTCATCGTCACGCTGAATGTCGCGATCGCCCTGCTCGCGGCCCTTGTCGTGATGCCGCCGCTGTCGGTCTGGGTCGACGAGAAGGGATGGCTCGGCACGCAGTCACAGGGTGCCGATCCGGTCGGTTCGGTCCGGCTGGCAGCGCCTCTGCCGGGCCCCCAGACGGTCGGAGCGGCAGTCGGTCTGGTCGGATTCGCCGCCGCCGGGGTGGCGGTCTACGCGACCGCCGATACCAGTACGGGTGAGGCCAGCGAGATCGTGTACGAAGCGACGCCGTTGCCGACCACGACCACGACCACGACGACGACGACCACGACGGTCCCGCCGTCGACGGTCCCCGGCGACACCGTGCCCGAAGGGCCGGTCAACAACCCGGACGACTTCGGCACCGAACGTCCCACCTCGCCGGTCGGCGGCGTCGTGTTCGACGCGCTCGTGGCGCAGGGTGTCCCGGCGAACCAGGCGAACTGTGCGATCGAGTCGGTCGAGGGCGGCATCGACAACGTCGACGCCGGAGCGGTGCTGGCCGGCGACGACGCTGCGGCGGCTCCTGTTGTCCAGGCGGGTCTCGACTGTGGCATCGACCAGGCCACGATCGACGCCACGATCGCGGCCATCCGAGGAGGATGACGGTGGCGACATCTGGTACCGCACCGACGACCTGCATCGTCGGTGCGGGCTGTTCGGGCTTCACGATGGCCAAGCGGTTGAAGGATCACGCACTGCCCTACGACTGTGTCGAGATGTCGGACGACATCGGCGGCAACTGGTACTTCGGCAATCCGAACGGCATGTCGTCCTGCTACCAGAGCCTGCACATCGACACATCGAAGTGGCGCCTCGCGTTCGAGGACTACCCGGTGCCCGCCGACTGGCCGGACTTCCCGCACCACAGCCAACTCCTGCAGTACTTCCACGACTACGTCGACCGTTTCGGCCTGCGTGAGACGATCACGTTCAACACAGGGGTCACCGAGTGCGAACGCCTCGACGACGGCCGCTGGTCGGTCACGCTCTCGAACGCCGAGACTCGGGAGTACGACAACCTGGTCGTGGCCAGCGGCCACCACTGGGACGCTCGGACGCCGACCTATCCGGGCACGTTCGACGGCTACCAGGTGCACTCGCACCACTATCGCGATCCGTTCGAGCCGTACGACTTCCGCGGCAAGCGGGTGATGGTGGTGGGTGCGGGCAACTCCGCGATGGACATCTCGTCCGAACTCTCGCAGCGCCCCATCGCCGAGGAGCTCTTCATCTCGATGCGACACGGGGTGTGGGTGCTGCCCAAGTACTTCGACGGCAAGCCCGCCGACAAGGCGTCGCTTCCTCCGTGGATGCCCGCCAAGGTCGGTCGAGCGTTGGCACGCAGGAAGATCAAGAAGGTCGTCGGCAACATGGAGGACTACGGGCTTCCGAAGCCCGACCATCGTCCCCTCGACGCCCACCCGTCGGTGTCCGGCGAGTTCCTCACCCGGGTCGGGTGCGGCGACATCACACCCAAGGGCGCGATCGAGCGCCTCGACGGCGACGGGGTCGTGTTCACCGACGGCTCGCGCGAGCAGGTCGACGCGATCGTGTGGGCGACGGGCTACAACGTGACGTTCCCGTTCTTCCGTCAGCGCGCGCTGACGCCGCAGGACAACACCTTCCCGCTGTTCAAACGCATGGTGAAGCCCGGCTTCGAGAACTTGTTCTTCCTCGGCCTCGCCCAGCCGCTCCCCACTCTCGTGAACTTCGCCGAGCAGCAGTCCAAGCTCGTCGTTGCGGCGATCGCCGGTCGTTACGCATTCCCGTCGGCGAGCGAGATGCACGAGATCACCGCCGTCGACGAGAAGATCCACCTCGGTCACTTCTACGACAGTCCCCGGCACCGGATGCAGGTCGACTTCGCCACCTACTGCGCTGATCTGACGAAGGAGATCGGTCGCGGAGCCGCACGGCTCGCCGAGCTGGCTTCCGCCGGTCGTGCGGTGCCTGAGTAACATTCGGCTCCGTGCGGAGCACCGCAGGTCGGCAGAGGACGTGGCGGGGCGTCGCGCTCGCGGCAGGCATCGTGGCGGCCTCGATTCCGTTCGGGGGACCGACGACCAGCCCCGCACAGGCCCAGACGTCGATCCCGCCCGGGACGCAGTCGTCCGCGCCGAACCCCGAGATCGCCGACTCCTGCGGCACCAACGTCGCCCTCGTCCTCGACGCGTCGGGGTCCATCGGCAGCAACGAACGCAACGTCCGAACTGCAGGTGAAGCGTTTCTCGACGCGCTCGCGGACACTGGTTCGACCGCACGGGTGCTCCAGTTCGCGAGTCTGAGCGAGCAGCTGGCGCCGCAGACCGAGGTGACTGCTGCGTCACTGCAGGCGGGTGGGGTGTTCCGGACCGCGCTGAATCGTTACTACAACCCGAAGCCCCCGCGGCCGTCGAACGTGACCATCCACCGCTACGACGGAAACGGCAATCCGCAGTCGCCCACCAACTGGCGTGTCGAGAACGGATCGAACCAGTACACCAATTGGGATGCCAGCCTCGCACAGGCGGGGCAGCCGCAGGTCCTGCCCATCGAACTGGTGCTGTACATCACCGACGGGGACCCGACGGCGTTCGACTTCGACCAGGCGGGCGATCCGTTCGACCCCGGCCCGCCGCCGGACGTCGGGATGAACACCGATCGGGGCGATGCCGCGGCGACGACGCTCGACCGAGCGGTTCAGGAAGCCAATCGGCTGAAGGGCGCGGGTGCCCGCATGCTGGCCGTCGGTGTCGGTGCCGCCTTGAACAATCCGCAGAGCGAGGCGCGGTTGACGCGGATCGCCGGTCCGCAGGTGGTCCGCGACGGTGATCTCGCCGGGGTGTCGAGCCTGAACGACATCGACGTGGCACTCGTGACGAGCTTCGACGATCTTGCCCAGTTCTTGCGCAGCGTGGTCAACGAACTGTGTTCGCCGTCGCTGTCGATCCGCAAGCTGGCGCAGTCGTCCGACAGCGCCGACTACCTGCCAGCGCCTGACTGGGACATCCGCGTGACGCCGTCGGTCACCGGCGGGACCTTCACCTGGGTGCTCCCCGACACCGATCCGGCCGTGCTGGCGAACTGCGATGCCACGAGCCCTGCCTCTCGGCTGTGCCCAACGGACGGAACCGGACTGGTCAACTTCCAGTGGGAACCGGATCCCGAGACTGCCAACACCTCGGCGGTGGTCGAGGAGACCCTGAGGAGCGGGTGGAGCGCTGGGCGCTCGAACGGCGACGACTGGCGATGCACGTTGAAGAACGAGGACGGTAGTGAGGAGATCGAGTCCGGCGATCTGACCGGCTCGCCGCCGTCGTTCTCCCTCGACGTCGATCCGCAGCAGATCATCACCTGCAACATCTACAACAGCTTCGAGTACAACCCCGGGATCGAGCTCGACAAGCTCGACGCTCCCGTGCAGGTGCGTGGCGACCTCGGCGCTCCTGGGAGCACGGTCACCTCGACGTTCACGGTGAGGAACACCGGAAACGCTGCGCTGTCCTCGGTGGAACTCGTCGAGGACAGGTGCACGCCGCAGTACCAGTCGGGCGACATCGGCAACGACGGCGTTCTCGACAACGATCCTGCCGAGACGTGGATCTACACGTGCACGCGCGTGCTCTCGTCGAGCCCGGGCACCAGTCCGACGATCGTGACGAACACCGCCCGCGTGGGTGCAGTCGACCCCGCAGGCACCGCTGTCTCCGACACCGCGACGGCGCGTGTCGCGGTGTACGCCCCGGCGATCACCCTCACGAAGTCCGCGAGCGTGCCGACGGTTGCCCTGAACGTCCCGACCGCGGTGACCTACAACTACCTCGCAACCAATATCGGCAACATGCCGCTGACGGACGTCACGGTGAAGGACGATCTCGGGCCGAGCGACTGTCTCTCGGTGGCTCCGGTGCTGCCGGCCACGCCACCGATCACGTTGGCACCCGGGGCCTCGCAGGAGTTCTCGTGCACCACCACCCTGACTGCGACCACCACCGATCCGATCGAGAACGTCGCCGACGTGGTCGGCACCCCGCAGTTCCCGCCTCCGCCCGCCGGAATCAGCGGACCGAACGGCACGGTCGGCCCTGTCGTGCAAGCGCAGGCGGCCGCCGTGGTCGACGTCGTCGATGCCCGGCTGAACCTCACGAAGCTCGTCGACAAACCGGTGATCTTCCCGAACACCGTGGTCACCTACACCTACGAGGTCGCCAACCCGGGCAACGTCGGGCTCGAGCAGCCCGGCGGCTTCGGCGCTCCGCAGGATCGCGATGGCTGGATCGTCGACACCGACGGCCCAACGGGCACGTGCAGCCCCGTCACGTACGTCGGCGGCGACGCTGACGATGATCTTGTGCTCGATCCCGGCGAGACGTGGATCTACACGTGCAGCAAGACGCTGGGTGCCGTGCCGACACGCGTGGTCAACACCGCCGAGGTGGTGGCCGAACCGGTCGGCGGCGGTACCCGGTTGACGCGCCGAGACCAAGCCGTTGTCGAGGTGGTGACCCCGGCCATCGAGATCGTCAAGGCAGCGGTTCGCCCGGTGGTGCTCGACGTCTACGACGGGTTGCCCCTCGGCGACCCACCCGGGCCGATCGCCGGGCCCGACGTCCCCGCCACGACGCCGGCGGCCTACACCTTCACGGTGAGCAATACGGGCAACGTTCCCATCCGTGACGTGGTGGTTGCAGACGACTTCCCGAACAACACGATCACGTCCTGCGCGCCGTCGGCGGTCACGGCGGGCGGATTCAACGTCGGCGACGCCAACCAGAACGACCTCCTCGATCCGGGCGAGGCGTGGGAGTACAGCTGCGCAGTTCGCCTGACCAAACCAGTTGACGCCGACGGCGCACCGGTCGCCCGTGACGTGCCTGGCATCGTGACCAACACAGCGTCGGTCACGGGCGAGGCGTTCTTCGGGCAGGAACCGCCGTTTCCGGTCGACGACACCTCGACAGCCGTACAGGTCCTGATCATCTCCCCTGAGGCGAGGATCACCAAGATCCCGTGCACTGGCGACCCGGGCGGCACACTCGCGTGCCGCGACGACCTCGTCGTGCGCCCCGGCACCGACGTGACGTACCGATACGAGTTCAGCAACGTCGGCGACACGACGCTGGAGCCGTTGGGCCTGGTCGACGACCGCTGCGACACGATCGACTACGTCGGCGGCGACACGAACGGCGACGGTCTCGTCGAGGGTGGCACGTCGAGTCCCGAGGTGTGGGAGTACCGGTGCACGACGACGATCAACGGACCCGACGCAGTCGTCAACACCGTCGATGTGTTCGCCGTCGGCCCGCTCGGCAACCTCTACGTCGCCGAGGCGACCGCCACCGTGCGGGTGTTCGACCCGGCGATCAAGTTGGTCAAGACGGCGCGTGAGTCCCTGGTCCCGGCCGGCACATCGGTCGGCTACGACTTCGTGGTGACCAACGCGGGTGCGAGTTCGCTCCCTGCCGACGACGTCCTCGCTCAGATCTCGCTCATCGACGTAGGGGTGCCAGCGATCCCCGAGTGTGCGACACCGACCTTCGTTGGAGGTGACACGAACCAGGACACCCTGCTCGACAAGACCGAGACCTGGCGCTACGAGTGCACGGCGACGATCAACGCCGACACGGTCAACGTCGCTGGTGTGACCGGCGTTGGTGGCACCCAGCTCACACCGCCGCTCCCGGTCGACGTCGTCGACGTGTCGGCAGCCTTCGTGGGGGTGTTCCGGCCGCGAATCGAGGTCACGAAGACGGCGAACCCGACCAGCGTCTTCGAGTCGGGTGAGGTGACCTACACCTACGAGGTCCGCAACACCGGCGACGTGCCACTGGCGGACGTCGCTGCGCGCATCACCGACGACCGGTGCGGACCGGTTACGTACGTGTCCGGTGACGACGACGGTGACGACCTGCTCGACACCCCGACCTCGATCTTCGAGGACGCCGCCGACGAGGTGTGGATCTTCACGTGCGCCACCACGATCACGACCGACACGACCAACGTCGTGACGGTCACGGGAACGCCGAGCGATCCGGGCGGAGCGGTCCTGTGTGCGACCGAACCGTGCGACGTGACCGACACGGCGACAGCGACGGTGCTCGTCCAGCGTGGAGGGTCCATCACGATCGTGAAGGACGCTGACCCGAACGGTGCGACGCCATTCCAGTTCTCCGGCACGCTCGGAGCGTTCGAGTTGGTCGACGACGGGGGCGCTCGGCGTTCGCGCTCGTTCGCGAATCTCGCTCCCGGCACGTACACCGTCGCCGAGTCGCCGACGGCCGGCTGGCAGCTCGACTCGATCACGTGTGTCGACCCGACGAACGACTCGACGGTGTCGCTGCTGAACGGGACGGCGACGATCCTGCTCGGGTCCGGTGAGAACGTCACGTGCACGTTCCGCAACGCTGGCTCGGCCGTGGTGCCGCCGCAGCCGCCAACTCCGGGACTCCCGGTCACCGGATCGGCGATCGGTGTCCCGGCGTTCCTGACGGGGCTGGCCCTCGTCGGGTTCGGTCTGCTGCTGTCGAACGTGAGCCGCCGTCGGCGCCCTGCCTGAATCGGCGACACACAGGGGTCGCTCAGCCGACCTCGACCGAGCCCAGCACTCCGGCGCCGGGTTGCGATGAGCGAACCGGCCGTATTCGGTGGTTTCGCTCATCGCAGCGTGGTCTTGGTGGACGGCGGAGACCTGTCCGACCGCTGCGGCCCTCCGGTGGTCGAGACCGGCGTCGATCCGGTGACCCCACGCTTTTCAGGCGTGTGCTCTGCCAACTGAGCTACTCGACCGTGTGACCGGCGAGCCCTGCGGCTCGACGGTGTTGTTCCGACAGAAAAGCCACTCGCCATCTTGCGATGACGAGTGGCCCCCTGCTGCGGTCCCGACGGGACTTGAACCCGCGACCTCCGGCTTGACAGGCCGGCGTGAACTCCAGACTTCACCACGGGACCAGATATGTATGACGCTCTCGCGCCGCACCCCCAACGGGA
>JBGSII010000339.1:0-8696 GCA_041742555.1 Ilumatobacteraceae bacterium | reverse complement strand
GCGCGGCAACCAGTCGTCGGCGTAGAAGCGCCAGGCGCCGTCGAGGATGCCCGCCTCGTTCTGGCCGATGTCCTCCGCGGTCTGGATCGCCCAGTGCGTGTCGCCGCGCCACTCGCGGATGCAGTTGACGGCGAGCCAGGCCGAGAGCAACGGATCGTCGGACGGCCGGGGCCATGCCCTCGTCGACGCGAACATCACCCGGCCCGACGATGTCAGCGCATCGGCGGCGGCCCAGAGATCGTCGGCCATCGACGCCAGTTCGTCGCAGATCTCCGGCACGTACTCACGAAGACCATCGACCACGGCCGCATCGCGCGCGGCGGCCGCTGCTTCGAAGGTGGTCGCGGCACGACACTGGTCGAGGCCGAACGCCACGAAGCCGGGGTGGATCGAGTAGAAGGCGGCGGTCACCACCTCGTTGCCGGCATCGCCGAGCGTCGCGCCGCGGGTCGCGATGTAGTACCCGAGTCCGTCCGGAACACCCAGCGCCGCATAGTTGGCGATGCCGCGCGGATCCCAGTAGATCCACCCGATGAGGCGATGCGACTGCAGCGCCGCCCGGCGGCTCAGGTCGCGCCATCTCAGATCGGCCGTCACGGGCGTCATGGGGATCCGATGAAGCCGATCAGCAGCTGGGCGAGTTCAGGACCGCGGTCCTCCTGGAAGAAGTGTCCTCCCCCTTCGATCGTGACGTGCGCCTGACCCTTCGTTCCGGGGACCTTGGCGAGGAACGGCGCGTCGCCGCCCCGCGTCACCGGGTCGCTGTCGCTGAAGCACAGCAGGAACGGACGATCGAACTTCTCCAGCACCGCCCAGGCAGCGACGTTGTCGGCGCTGGCCGGGTCGTCGGGGCTGGTCGGCACGAGCGTCGGGAAGATCCGCGCGCCGGCCTTGTAGCTGTCGTCGGGGAACGGCGCGTCGTAGCCCTCGATCACCTCGGGCATCAGCTCCGTGGTGGTGGCGGCGTTGATCATGAAGCCGATGTCGAACACCGGCGTCTCCTGCGAGAATCGCTGCCAGTTCATGAACGCCTCGCTGACCGGGCCGTGACCGGTCGGCAAACCGGTGTTACCGATCGCCACCCTGGCGAAGCGATCGGGTTCGACCGCAAGCAATCGCAGCCCGACGAGCCCACCCCAGTCCTGACCGAAGAACGTGATGTCGCGCAGGTCGAGGTGGTCGAACAGCAGCTCGCGCATCCACTCGACGTGGCGGGCGTAGGTGTAGTCGCTCTGCTCGGTCGGCTTGTCGCTGCGCCCGAATCCCACCAGGTCCGGCGCGATCACGCGATGGCCAGCGGCCACGAGCGGCGGGATCATGTGCCGATACAGGTAACTCCACGAGGGCTCGCCGTGCAGCAACAGCACGGGTGCCGCGTCTGCCGGGCCTTCGTCGAGGTAGTGGACGCGAAGCGTGCCACCGTCGCCGTCGGCAATCTCGGCGTAGTGCGGCTCGAACGGATACCCGTCCAGGTTCTCGAATCGGTCATCGGGGGTACGGAGTGTCTGCATGTCGTGTGTCCTCGTCGTTGGTGTCACGTTTGACCCGGCACGGTGTGACAGTTCAGGTGACGGTGATGTGGTGGAGGTCGTCGCCGACTTCGATGCGGCCGGCGAAGTGTTGCGCCGCCAGGTCGCGCCAGTCGTCGCCGCCGCCCGGCGGGAAAGCGGGGACGTAGTGCGTCAGCACCAGCACCTCGAGACCGGCGCGCTGCGCGGTCTGCGCCGCCTCCTCGGGCGACGAGTGGTAGTCGAGCGTGTCCTGCATCCGCGGGATCGGGATGTTGGCGATGATGTCCTTGCGGATCACGGTGTGGACGAGGGCGGTCGCGCCCACGCACAGTTCGTCGAGCCCGGCGCACGGTACGGTGTCGCCGGCCGCCACGACGGAGACATCGCCGTGGTCGAACCGGAACCCGATGCTCGGCTCCACTGGGCGATGGTCGGTGGGCCCGGCCGTGATCACCATCGCTGTTCCGATGTCCACGACGCCGGCCGACACCTCGATCACCTCGACGACGGGCGGGCCGGTGAGGTCAGGGTGGTGGGCGAGACGGTACGAGACGTCGGGCGCCAGTGATGCGAGCATGTGGTCGACGACCTCGCGGGTGCCGACAGGGCCGACGATGCGCAGTGGTGCCGACGACGGGTCGAGCGTCATGACCCATCGGGAGGTGATGACGTCGTTGAGGTCGGTGATGTGGTCGCTGTGCAGGTGGGTGAGCAGCACGGCCGAGAGTTGCAGCGGCCCGACACCCGCTGCCGCGAGCCGCATCAACACGCCCCGACCGGCGTCGACCAGCAGGTGCTCACCACCAGCGGAGATGAGCGTGGCCGGCCCGGCCCGGTGCGGATCGGGGATCGGGCCACCGGTCCCGAGAAGGGTGATGTCGATGGTCATTGGCGGCTCATTTCCGCTCGGGCGACGGCGTCGCGGGCTTCGGCGTCCACACGGGACAACAGTTGGATCTCGATCTCGTGCAGCGTCCCGGCGAACGGGAACGGCGCGTGGTATCGCTGCGAGACCGGGGAGCCGTGGTCCTCGCCGATGCTCGGCCCGACCGACGACATCATCGACAGGAACAGCCCGAGCTCGGCCGAGCCAGCCGGCGCTCCATCGACCACGAGATGCATGGAGCCGGTTCGACTCGGCCCGCGCCTGACGCCGAGGGTCACGGTCACATCGCCCTCGGGCAGCGTGGCGTCGGACTCGAGGATCGTGTGGTCGTCGAAGGCGTTGTAGTCGGCGACGAGCCGATCGTTCTGCACGAACACCGACAGGCCGCTGTTCTCGGTGCCGGTCGAGTACAGCACACCGTCGTCGCCTGCGCGCCTGGTGATCCGAGCGGTGAGGTCGAAGCTGCGACCGGCGATCGCCGCCGCAGCCTGCCCTGGGAGCGGTGACATCGGCGGGCGGTAGACGTAGCGGCGGTCGACAGGGTGCGGCGAGTGGTCGCGGAACCGTGCGCCGAACAACTCGAACGTGCGGTCGTCGAGCGGCAGCACGCCGTGGCGTTCCGCCTCCTGCCACCACAGCGACTGGAGTTCGGCCAGTCGTTCGGGTTCCTCAGCGGCGAGATCTCGACACTCCGAGAAGTCGGTCGCGAGGTGGTAGAGCTCCCACGGCTCGGTCTCGTAGTCGGAACCAGGGGTGTGCTTGCACACGGCCTTCCACTCACCGGCCACCAACGCTCGGCTGCCGCCGTTCTCGAAGTACTGCAGCTGGTTGGCTGCGGTTGCGTCGGCGTCGTCGAACACCGACGCGAACGACCGCCCCGTGACGGGCAGCTGCTCGATGCCGCGGTAGACCTCGGGAGGGGTGACGCCGACGAGCTCGTAGATCGTCGGGGCGATGTCGGCGACGTAGGTGAACTGGTTTCGCCGGCTGCCTGCGGCATCGTCCAAGATCCGCTCGGGCCAGTGCACGATCATCGGGACGTGGACGCCGCCCTCGTGAGTGTTCTGCTTGTACCACTTGAACGGGGTGTTGCCGCACTGCGCCCAGCCCCACGGGTAGTTGGTGTGGCTGTGCGGTCCGCCGATGTCGTCGATGCGCTCGACGGCTTCGTCCGGCGTCTCGAAGATGCCGTTGAAGAACTTCATCTCGTGCATCACCCCGAACGGGCCGCCCTCCTGGGAGGCACCGTTGTCGGCGAGCACGACGAAGATCGTGTTGTCGAGTTGGTCGAGCCGTCGGAGACCTTCGACCAGCCGACCGATTTGGTCGTCGGTGTGATCCAGGAATGCGGCGAACGCTTCTTGGAGGCGACACGCAAGGCGCTGCTGGTTCTCGGGGAGGTCGTCCCAGGCATCGACACCGGGATTACGAGGAGCGAGTTCGGTCCCCTCGGGGATCACACCGAGTTCGAGTTGCCGTTCGAACCAGCGCTGGCGTGCCACGTCCCACCCCTCGTCGAACGCCCCGCGGTACTTGGCGAGATATTCGGGCGGCGCCTGGTGCGGCGCGTGCGTGGCTCCGAATGCGAGGTACGTGAAGAACGGCCGGTCGGGACGCACTCCGACGCTGTCGCTGATCATCCGGAGCGCCTGGTCGACGAGGTCCTCCGACAGGTGATAGCCCTCGTCGGGCCCGGCGGGCGGCGCGATGGGGTGGTTGTCGGCAACCAGTTCGGGGTGGAACTGGTCGGTCTCTCCCTCCAGGAACCCGTAGAACCGGTCGAATCCGCGCGCGAGCGGCCACTGGTCGAACGGGCCCGCTGCCGAGCACTGCTCCATGGGCGCGAGATGCCACTTGCCGACCGCGAACGTTGCGTAGCCGGCGTCGCGTAGCAACTCGGCCATCGTGGCGGCATGGTTCGAGATGTGGCCGAGCATGTTGGGGAAGCCCGTGCGGAAGTTCGACACCGAACGCATCCCGACGGCGTGCTGTGATCGCCCGGTCAGCAGCGATGCGCGGGTCGGCGAGCACAGCGGCGTGACATGGAAGTTCGTGAACTGGAGGCCGCCGGCGGCGAGCGCGTCGACGTTCGGCGTGTCGATGTCGGAGCCGTAGCAACCGAACTGGGCGAAGCCGGTGTCGTCGAGCAACACGATCACGACATTCGGTGCGCCGTCTCCGGGGTGCGGTGGTTCGTCGTAGAACGGCGTCGAGTCCGCCACCGTCCGGCCGATCGATCCGGCGAATCGCGATGGTCTGGTCATCTCAGCTCCCCTGCTGGTCTGGCTGGTTCCGAACGCCGATCAGGGCGTCGATGCCCTGGGTCCACGCTCGTGCGATCTGCGTTCGTGAGCGCGCATGGGTCTTGCGCATCACGTCCCACGCCTCGAGCGACGTCAGCGCGTCGACCACGGCGACCAGGTCTGCGGCGGCTGCGGGCGCGGCGTCGACGGTCTCATCGGCGAAGGTGGTTCGCACCTGGTCGGCGAGTACGCCGCGCATCTGCGCCGATGCCTCGACGAGGGGTTCGTGTTCGAGCGCCCGGAGGCGACCGACCGCCATGATGGCGCCCGCCTGTTCGTAGAGGTCGAGACGTGACTGGACGAACGCGTTGGTGCGAGCGGCGAGGTCGCCCTCGAGGTTCGTGTCCAACAGGGGTTCGAACCGCTCACGGAATCGTTGGAACGTCTGGAACTGGAGGTCGTCGACGCCCTGGAAGTACCGGAAGATCGACGCGACGGACACGCCGGAACGCTCGGCGATCAGCTCGACTGCAGGCGGGACCTTACCCTCCTGCAGCAGCTCGAACATCGCGTCGATCACCGCGACGCGGCCACGCTCGCGGCGCGCCCGTCGTCCGTCGATGCTTGCGACGTGCTGCTCCCCCATATCGGAGGGAGTCTAATGAATTGCGAGTCGATTTCGCAATAGATGCGTGGTCGACCGTCGCCTCAGCGACGGAACCAGGACTTACTCGACGTCGCGGCGGCGGAACACTGACAGCGTTCACTCTGCGGGACGTGGCCGAGCACCTGCTCGACATGGGCACCGCAACCGGCCCAGCTCGGGCGGCCACAACTTCTGCACGTGGTTTGTCTACACATACCCCTGAGGGTATCAGTTGATCTCCGACCCGCCAACCGTCGGCTCTGGCGCGCGCGGCAGGGTGACGGTCACCGTGAGCCCGCCGCCCTCGGTGTCGCTGAGCGCTGTCGACCCTCCGGACGCCGAGGCGAGCGCGTCGACGATCGCCAACCCGAGCCCGGTCCCGGGCGTCGATGTGTCCCCGCGCCAGAACCGGCGAGTGGCCTGGGACTTCTGCTCGTCGGTGAGGCCGGGTCCACGATCCTCGATCCGCAGTGCGACGGTGTCGGTTCGCTCGTCGATCCCCACCGTGACGACGCCCTCGCCCGGCGACGCCCTCACAGCATTGTCGAGCAGATTGTCGAGGATCTGTTCGATCGCCCCGGGAACCGCGCTCACCACGACGGGCGCGGTCGCCTCGGACCTCGGACCAACCAACGTCACCCGACGTTCGTCCGCAACAGCAGTCCACGTGTCGACTCGATCGAGCACCAGAGTGCGCAGATCGGACGAGGCGCTCGCCGGCTTCTCGTCCGCTCGTGCGAGCTGAAGGAGGTTGGTCACGAGTTCTGTCAGGCGATTGGTCTCGTCGATGGCCCGTTCGACCTCGTCGTCGAGTCCGGGTGCGTCGCCCGAGCCGGACGGAAGCCGACTCTGCAGGTTCTCGAGCCGCAGCCGGAGCGCCGTGAGTGGGGTCCTGAGCTGATGCGACGCGTCGGCCACGAAGGCCCGCTGCGTGGTGAGCACGGCATCGAGGCGACGCGCCATCGCCGTCATGCTCGCATCCAACGCCTGGATCTCCGGTGGCCCGACCGACACCGATGGCGACACGGAGAGATCGCCGGAGGCAAAACGTGACGCCGTGTCGGTGAGCTCTCGGACCGGTCGGGTCACCGACCTGGCGATCACCCATCCGATCACTGCGACGGCCACCAGCACGACCGCTGCGACTGCTCCGAGCGCGAACCAGAAGGACCGGATTCTTTGGGTGACGTCGCTGGTGTCGATCGTGATGCGCAGCGCACCGTGCACCGTCCCGCCGGAGGCAACTGGCACCGCGACGTACAGCAGATCGGTCCCGAGCGTGTCCGAGGGTCGCGTGCCCGACGTGCCCGTGCCCTCCAACGCCGCAGCGATCTCCGGCCGCGTGGAGAAGTCGCGTTCGACCGGCGCTGCGGTGTCGACCCGAGAGATCCCGGCGGCATCGACCACCACGACCCGCGCCCCGGTGCGCGCCTCGTAGATCTCCGCCGGGATCGGGTCGAGGGCCGCGCCCTCTTCGAGATCGTCCTCGTACAGGCTGGCCACGACGTTGGCGTCGTGTTCGACGTCGGCCGCGACCCGTTCGCGTTCGCGCTGCGCGTAGAAGATGCCGAGCGGTACCTGCAACAGGAGCAGCACGATCACTGTGATCGTCAGGTAACTGAGCAACAACCGTTTCGTCACCGGTCGGCCGCCACCGTCGCGTCTGGTGCCGCATACCGATATCCGACCGACCTCACCGTCTCGATCACGTCGCTCGACAGCTTCCGCCTGAGCGACGCCACGTGGACGTCGAGCGTCTTGGTGGACCCCCACCAGTGTTCGTCCCACACCTCGCGCATCAACTGCTCGCGCATCTTCACGGCCCCGGCGTCGGAGGCGAGACACACGAGCAGGTCGTACTCCTTGGGAGTAAGTGTCACTGCTTCACCACCGAAGGTCACCGCACGGCTGCGGCCGTCGATGGACAACTCGCCCACGGTCAGGACAGCCGGCGCCGGCGGGGTCCCAGCCGGCGCCGCACGGCGGAGGACGGCTCTGATCCTCGCCACGAGTTCCCGGAAACCGAACGGCTTCACGACGTAGTCGTCGGCCCCCATCTCGAGCAGCACGACCCGGTCGATCTCGTCGCTGCGGGCGGTCACCACGATGATCGGAACGGCGCTGGCAGCACGCAACTCCTGACAGACGACGCGACCTTCGAGATCGGGCAGGCCGAGATCCAGAAGAACGAGATCCACGGGCACCGCCGCCAGGGCAGCCGCGCCCGTCGGCGCGACGACGACGTCGAAGCCTTCACGCGTCAGACCCTCCGCAAGCGGCTCGGAGATCGTGGGATCGTCTTCGACCAGCAGGAGCCGCATGACGCCACCTTCGCGCACCTCGGCACCCGACCATGGTTCGCTTGCCGAACGTTTGCCTTCGCCTGGCCGGGTGCTGGTCACTGCTTCCGTACGGTGCACTACATGACCTCCACCTCCGGCAAGACGCCCGACGACACCTCGTTCACGGACAAGCCGTCCTTCATCCGATCGCTGACCACGCGCACGTCGCTCATCACCACCGTCGCCATCGCCGGGGTGATCGTCGCCGGCAGCGCCGCCATCGCCGCGAACATCGGGATCCTCACCGCCGCGGACGACAGCCCCCTCGGCGAACTCTCCGCAACCGAGCTCGTGGCGGCCGAGCCGGCATCGTCGGTGGCCGCCACCACGACGTCGACGACATCCACCACCACACCCGCTGTCGGAGCGACGAGCGACTATGTCGTCGACGACGCCGGGATGGTGTCGTTGCTCGCTTCCGATTCAGGTCTTGTGCTGGTCGCTGCCACGGCGAGCGACGGCTGGACACCTGCGCTGTCGCAGAGCGGGCCCACATCGTTGACGGTCGTGTTCACCAACGGCAGCCGAACGGTGGTCTTCAGCGCCACCCTCGGCGCCGACGGATCGATCGTCGCCGACGTCACCGAACCGATGTCGGTGAGCGGATCGACGCCGACCGGATCGATCACGATCCCGACCCTGGCCTCCTCCAGTGGTTCGTACGACGACGACTCCTCCGACGACTCTTACGAGGATCACGACTCCGAGGACGACGACTCCTTCGACGACGACGACGAGGACGAGGACGAGGAGCACGAGTACGAAGGCGCTGAGGACGATGACTGACCTCGATCCACTCGTGGGCAGACAGACCCCCCGGCGGGTGACGCCGGCGCCGTCACGGAGGCGGCGTCACCCGGCTACCGGGGCACGGATCGTCGCCCTCGGTGTGGGCGCCTCGACGATGTTCGGCCTGGTCGCGACGATGGGGATCGCCCAGGTGCGCGCCCAATCCACTCCGACGAGCGCCGGTGCTGTCGCAACCGTCCCGCCGGCAGCTCCGACCGCTCCCACCGTCGCCCCCCTGACGATCGTGCCGGTCCCCGACCTTCCGCCCGTGGCTGCGAC
>JBGSII010000338.1:0-12567 GCA_041742555.1 Ilumatobacteraceae bacterium | reverse complement strand
GCTCGCCACCGGCGGAACCGCGGCGGCGACGGCGAGGCTCGTCGAGACGCTGGGCGGCGTGATCGCCGGACTCGGGTTCGTGATCGAGCTCGACGACCTGCGCGGGCGTGACCACCTGGGGGAGCGGCCGGTGAAGACGCTCCTGCACTACTGAGGAGCGCTGTGGGGACCGTCGACCGTGTGCTCCCGTGGCGCCGCCAGCACGTCGAGGTCGCCAACTCCGAGCTGACGCCGCTCTTGGCGTCGTACCGTCGTCGCCACCCCAAGTCGCCGGTGTCGACGATCAGCCGCGCCTACCGGGTGGCCGCCGAGGCCCACCAGTCGCAGCTGCGATCGAGCGGCGAGAGCTACATCAACCATCCGCTCGCGGTCGCGCAGATCGTTGCCGACATCGGTCTCGACGAGATCTCGGTCACGGCGGCGCTCCTGCACGACGCCGTCGAGGACACCGAGATCACCGTCGCCGACGTCGAACGGGACTTCGGCGCCGAGGTCGCGGCGATCGTCGACGGGGTGACGAAGCTCGAGCGAATCCGGTTCGACTCCCGTGAAGAGCAACAGGCCGCCAGCATGCGCAAGATGCTCGTGGCGATGGCCAAGGACCTGCGGGTGCTCGTGATCAAACTCGCGGACCGGCTGCACAACATGCGCACGATCGCTGCGATGCCGCTCGAGAAGCAGCAGCGGATCGCTCAGGAGACGCTCGACATCTATGCGCCGCTCGCGCACCGCCTCGGCATGCAGGAGATGAAGCAGCAGCTCGAGGATCTGGCGTTTGCGGCCCTGCATCCCAAGCGCTTCGCTGAGCTCGATCATCTCGTCTCCAGCCGCACCCCCGAACGCGACGTCTACCTGGCCAAGACGCTTGCCGAGGTGCGGGCGCGCCTCGACGAACTGGGGATCAAAGCCGAGGTGACCGGCCGCGGCAAGCACCTGTGGAGCATCTACGAGAAGATGGTCGTCAAGGGTCGCGAGTTCGACGAGATCTTCGACCTGATCGCAATTCGTGTGGTCGTCGAGTCGATGAAGGACTGCTACGCGGCACTGGGATCGATCCACGGTCGCTGGCGTCCGGTGGTCGGTCGGTTCAAGGACTACATCGCGATGCCGAAGTTCAACCTCTACCAGAGCTTGCACACGACGGTGATCGGCCCGGCCGGCAAGCCGATCGAGGTGCAGATCCGGACGGTCGAGATGCATCAGCGCGCCGAGTGGGGCGTCGCAGCGCACTGGGCCTACAAGGAGGGCGCCGAGCACCCGGTCGAGATCGACTGGTTGAGTCGGATCATCGACTGGCAGGAGGAGGTCTCCGATCCTGCGCAGTTCATGCAGAGCCTGAAGACCGACCTCGAGCAGGACGAGGTGTTCGTGTTCACGCCGAAGGGTCGCGTGATCACCCTGCCCGTGGGATCGACCACCGTCGACTTCGCGTACGCCGTCCACACCGAGGTGGGCCATGCCTGCATCGGCGCCAAGGTCAACGGGCGGCTCGTCTCGCTCGACCACGTGCTGGCGAGCGGTGACAACGTCGAGATCTTCACCTCGAAGGTCGCGACCGCCGGTCCGTCGCAGGATTGGCTGACATTCGTCGTGTCGCCGCGTGCGCGCAACAAGATTCGCCAGTGGTTCAGCCGTGAACGACGGGTGGACATGGTCGAAGCCGGTCGGGATGACCTGACGGCGGAGATGCGCCGGGAGCGCCTCGCCGTCCAGCAGGTCTGGAAGTCGTCGGAGCTCGCCGAAGTCGTCGCCGAGCTCAGTTACGTCGACCTCGACGCGCTGCTGGCGGCGATCGGCGAGCATCACGTCTCCGCGAAGTCGGTGGCGCAGCGTCTCGCGAAGCTGCTCCACGGTGACGCCGGCGCCCAGCTTCCCGCAACGGTTGCCGAACCTCGACGGCACCGCCGCGACGGCCACGAGGCGCCAGTCGGCGTCCACGTCGAGGGGCTCGACGACGTGCTGGTCCGCTTGGCGAACTGCTGCACACCCGTGCCCGGTGACTCGATCATCGGGTTCGTCACGCGTGGCAGGGGGGTGAGTGTGCACCGCTCCGACTGCGCGAACGCATCTTCGCTGACCGCCGAGCAGGCGACCAGGATGATCGAGGTCGAGTGGGATCGCGATGATCGCCCGGGCCGAACCTTCGTGGCCGGGGTGGAGGTCGTCGCGCTGGATCGGTCACGGTTGTTGCGTGACGTGACCAATGCGCTCGCGGACCATCACGTCAACATCTTGTCGTGCCAGACCGTCACGGGGACCGATCGTGTCGCCAAGATGCGTTTCGAGTTCGAGTTCGCCAACCCCGGCTACCTCGACGCGGTGATCCGCACGATCAAGGCGGTCGATTCCGTGTACGACGCCTACCGGCTGATCCCCGGCGCAGCCACCCCGGTCGCCTGATATCGGGCGGCTCGCGAGGGCTGTCGCCGGGTACCCTGGTCGGCCGTGCCAGCGTTCCAGACCAGTCCCGGCATGCGGGACATCCTGCCTCCCGAGAGTGGCCGCTGGCGCCGGTTCACCGATGTCTTCGTGGACGTCGCCGAGCGAGCCGGCTACGGCCAGCTGATGACCCCGCTGCTCGAAGATCTCGGCGTGTTCACACGAATCGGCGACGCCACCGACGTCGTCACCAAGGAGATGTACGACTTCGTCGACAAGGGAGATCGGCACATCGCCCTGCGGCCCGAGATGACCGCCAGCGTGTGTCGGGCCTTCGCCGAGCACCGGCCGACGACGCCGTGGAAGGTCTTCTACTCCGGCTCGAACTTCCGCTACGAGAAACCTCAGCGGGGGAGGTATCGCCAGTTCGACCAGGTCGGTGTCGAGGTGCTCGGCGCCGACGATCCCTACCTCGACGTCGAGGTGATCGCTCTCGCCTGGGAGTTCTACAGCCGTCTCGGCCTCCGTCGGGTGAAGCTGATCGTGAACAGCCTGGGCGAGCCCGACGATCGTGCACGGTACGTCGAAGCACTGCGCGGGCACTTCGTGGCCGTGGGCGACGCGCTGAGCGGGCCGTCACAGGCGACGCTGGCACGTAACCCGCTGCGCGTCCTCGACTCCAAACGAGACGTCGACCAGCAGCACATCGACGCGGCGCCGCAGATCGCCGACTTCCACGGTGAGGATGCCGCCGCTCACTTCGCTGCGGTGCTCGCCGGCCTGCGCGCGCTCGGAATCCCGCACACGATCGAACCCAAGTTGGTGCGCGGTCTCGACTACTACCGACGAACGATCTTCGAGTTCCAGGGTGGCACCCTCGACTCGGCGCAGAACGCGCTCGGCGGTGGGGGTCGATACGACGGTCTCGTCGAAGCGCTCGGTGGACCCGCGACGCCGGGAGTCGGATTTGCGCTCGGCGTCGACCGTACGCTGCTGGCATGCGATGACGAGGGTGTGTTCGGCGCGTCGCCCCTCGTGCTCGACGCGTTCGTCGTCGACGTGACGGGTGGGCTGCACGCCGTGGCGCTCACCGCCGAACTGCGCCGTGGCGGGTTCGCGGTCGATCGCGGATACGACAATCGTTCGATGAAAGCCCAGATGAAGCTCGCGAATCGCAGCGGCGCGCGGTTCGCGCTGATCGTCGGCGACGACGAACTCGCCGCCGGAACCGTGCTCGTCAAGCCAATGCACGGCGACGGTGATCAGGTCGCCGTTGCACGATCCGAAATCACCGACCATCTCGCCTCCCGATCCCGACAGGATTGATCCCCATGAACGACCTCACCACGACCTCGTCACAAGCGACCAGCATGCGAACGCATCTGTGTGGCGAACTGCGATCCGACCACGTCGGCCAGACGGTCAGCGTCTGTGGCTGGGTCGGGCGTCGTCGCGAGCACGGCGAGCACCTCGCATTCGTCGATCTCCGCGATCACTCGGGCATCGTGCAGTGTGTCGTCAACGACGACGTCGACGTCCGCAGCGAATACGTGCTGCGCGTCACCGGCGTGGTCCGTGAACGCCCAGCTGGGACCGTGAACGAGAACCTGCCGACCGGTCACGTCGAGCTGGGGGAGTGCCGGGTCGAGATCCTGCGAAAGGCCGACCCGCCGCCGTTCCCGATCGATGCCCGCGCCGATGACGTCGACGAGAACATCCGGCTGCAACACCGATACCTCGATCTGCGCCGGGAGCGAATGCAGAAGAACCTGCGCGTTCGGGCTGCAGTGAACGCCGCGGTGCGCCGCGGGATGGAACGCCAGGGCTTCGTGGAAGTCGAGACGCCGATGCTGGTGCCGTCCACACCGGAGGGAGCCCGGGAGTTCCTCGTGCCCTCACGCAAGGAGCCCGGCTCGTTCTATGCCCTGCCGCAGTCGCCGCAGCTCTTCAAGCAGCTGCTGATGGTCGGCGGCGTCGATCGCTACTACCAGATGGCGCGGTGTCTGCGCGACGAGGATCTTCGAGCCGACCGTCAGTACGAGTTCATGCAACTCGACATGGAGATGAGCTTCGTCACCCAGGACGACGTCCTCGACGCCGTGAGTGAGGCAGTGCTCGATGCTGCCGAAGCGGCGACGGGCGAGCGGCCGCCGGCCATCGAACGGATCACCTGGCACGAAGCGATGGATCGGTGGGGCATCGACAAGCCAGACCTGCGTTTCGGCCTGGAGCTGGTCGAGCTCACGCCCGTGTTCGCGTCGACCGAATTCAAGGCATTCGCCGGCGCCGAGTCGATCAAGGGCATCCGGGTGCCGGGTGCTGCGAGCGAGTACGGCCGCAACCAACTCGACAAGATGACCGATCGGGCGAAGTCGCTCGGCGCCAAGGGTCTCGTATGGCTGAAGGTCACCGTCGACGGCTTCGAGTCGCCGGTCGCAAAGTTCCTGTCGGACACGGAGGCAGCTGCGCTCCGCTCGACCATGCAGGTCGGCGAAGGCGATCTGATCCTGATCGTCGCCGACGACTGGATGACCACGTGTGAGGTGCTCGGCACGCTCCGCAACGACATCGGTCGCCCGCCGGTGCACGAAGGTCCGTACCGGTACGTCTGGGTCGTCGAGTTTCCGCTGTTCGTCGGCGTGGACAAGGAGACCGGACGTCCGAAACCCGGTCATCACCCGTTCACCACCCCGCATCCGGATGACATCGACAAGATCGAGACCGACCCGTTGTCGGTTCGATCGATTGCGTACGACCTGGTGCTCAACGGCTGGGAACTCGGATCGGGTTCGATCCGAATCCACGAGCCCGACCTGCAGCGTCGGGTCTTCCACGCGCTCGGGATCTCCGACGAGGAAGCCGAGCGGAAGTTCGGCTTCTTCCTGAACCCGTTCGACTACGGCGCTCCCCCGCACGGCGGATTCGCCTTCGGACTCGATCGGCTCGTTGCGATCCTGGCCGGCGAGGAGAACATCCGCGAGGTCATCGCCTTCCCGAAGACCCAGTCCGGCCAGGATCCGATGACCAACTCGCCGATTCCCGGCGACCCCAAGGCGCTCGCGGAGCTCGGCATCAAGGTGCTGCCTGCCGCCACGTGAGCAGGGTCATCGAGCTCCGATGAGTTACGACACCGAGATCACCATCGACGGTGACATTCTCGTCGGTCCGTTTCGGGCGCCTGCCCAGATGCTGGCCGACCAGAAGTACGCCGGCCACACGAGCGTGCATGACGACGAGACCGCCGCGAAGCTCGGCCTCGCCGGTGCGCCGATCGAGGGTCCCACGCACTTCAGCCAGATCGACCCGCTCGCCACCCGTCATTGGGGTCAGACCTGGTTCGAACGCGGGTGTGTGAGTTCGCACTTCCTGAACATGGTGGTCGAGGGCGAGCAGGTGCGCCCGACATTCGAGCCGGTGACGTCCACCCTGGCTCGCATCGGCGCCGAGAAGCACGACGGGACGCCCGTGCTGACAGGCACGGCGTCGATCGGTCGCGGCGACGTGACCGAACTCGACGAGCGTCTCCAACGCCAGGGCGATCCTGGCGTGCTCCACATCGTCGATCAGCTCGAGATCGGCATGGTCGTCGAGGTGCCGGAACCCGTGGCCATGGGGTTCGACGACCACAACGGCAATCTCTACCCGTTCACCCTGGCCCAGAAACTCGAGCGGATCACCGAACGCTGCTCGTGGTTTCTGCCCGGCGGCGACAGCCCGTGGGGTCGGCCGATCGTGCCGACAGAGATGATCAGCGTGATCGCACACCGATCGAACGTCCACTTCCCGGTTCGGGGCCCGGCGATCGGGTTGTTCATCGATCTCGAGGTGCGATTCGTGGATGGACCGGTCTTCGTCGATCAGCCATATCGGGTCGAGCACACACTGGTCGGCCTCGGCCAGACCAAGCGGGTCGAGTCGTACTGGACCGAGTCGACGATCATCGACGCCGAGACCGGCGCCCATGCCGCGACGGTGCTGCTGCATCAAGGCGTCTTCAAGGCCTCGTTCGCCGGCTTTCCCGGCTGAGACGCAACTCCGGGAACCGTCAGCGCTCTTCGGGGTAGACGACGCCGAGTTGGGCTCGAATGTCATCGAGCAGTTCCATCGTCGACACCGTGGTGGCGAGCGGGATCACGTCGCTCTCGCGGTGGCCCGCCCGGATCCGGTCCATCGCATGGGCCGCCTCGTGGGCAAGGCCCTGGTTGGCCATGTCGACCTGGACGGGTTCTTCGCCGGTGAGCCGCACCGTGAATCGAGTGGGGAACCAGAACGGGGCGTCGACGTCGATGCGCCCCAGGGTCCCGTACACCGTGGCTCCCAGGCTGCCCATCATGTCGAGCGACGTGTGGAACACACCGAGAGCGCCACCCGCATAGTTCACCACACCGCCCACGGTCGCGTCGACGCCGGTCTCGCCGAGGGTGCCGCTGACCTTCGCCTCGATCGGGTCGCCCGCCAGGAATCGGGCGAATGCGATCGGGTAGATCCCGATGTCGAGCATGGCGCCGCCAGCGAGGTCGATTCTCCGGTGGCGGCCGTTCGGGTCGTGGACCGGAATGCAGAAGTTCGCCTCGACCACCTTCAGCTCGCCGAGTTCTCCGTCGAGGACGCGCTGACGGATGTCGACGACGGCGGGGATGAACCACGTCCACATGGCTTCCATGAGGAACCGGTCGTGACGGGCTGCTGCAGCGACCATCTCGCGTGCCTGAGCGGCATTGACGGCGAAGGCCTTCTCGCACAGCACGTGCTTGCCGGCGTCCAGCGCAGCGATCGTCATCGCGTGGTGATGGCTGTGTGGCGACGCCACGTAGACGACGTCGACGTCCGGATCGGCCCACAGCGCCTCGTAGGTCCCGTGGGCCCGCGGGATCCCGAATCGACGCGCGAAGGCGTCAGCAGCGCCTTGTGTTCGTGAGCCGACCGCGACGATTTCTGCACCGGGCAGCGTCCGGAGTGCCTCGCACATGCTGGCGGCGATCTTGCCCGTCGACGCGATGCCCCAGCGCAGCGGCGTTTCCTCGGAGTTGTCGCTCATGGTTGGGAACGTAGCAACCTCGCCGCCGACTGCACGGGTGTGGAAGCGAGAACTCTGCGACACCGCTCTTCTAGAGTGAGCGGCGACCGACTCCTCCCGACGCCGTCATCACAGCGAGGGAGCACGACATGAACGAGCGCAACGAGCGTGGAACGCTCGCGAACACCGCCGACACCGCCAACATTGCCATCATCAGAGGGGTCGTCCACGGCGAACCGACCGCACGAGAACTGCGCGGCGGTGGCACCGTCGTACAGTTCGACGTGTCCACCAGGATCGGGTCGGATGGACACGGCTCGATCGTGACGGTCCCGATCGCATGGAACGACCCCACGGCCGCGCAACTCGGTGTGCTGGTGTTCGGCGCCGACGTGACGGTGGTGGGGACGGTGCGGCGGCGCTTCTTCCGCGTTGCCGGTGCCACGCAGAGCCGCACCGAGGTGGTGGCCGACACGGTCGTGCCCACCCGCCATCACAAGCGGGTCGCTGCCGCACTGCGCCGTGCCGCCGATCGCGTCCTCGATCTCGCCACCTGATCCGACGGCGTGTCGCCGGCTCACACGAGGCTGCGCACCACCAGACCGGTGCGCAGCTTCGGGGTGAAGAACGTCGACTTCGGCGGCATCAGGACACCCTCGCGGGCCGTGCGCTCGATCTCGGCCACGCCGACCGGACGGATCAACACGGCCGCGACCGCAACGCCCGACGCAACTGCGCCGACGACGTGGTCGACGCCGTGCTGGTACCAGACCGTGTGAGTGACGCCGGCCAGCGCATGTTCGAGCCATGCGCCGTCGAGCGATCTGACCCCATCGAACGCACCTGGGCGCGGTCGCAGCCATTGGGCGGATCCGTCGCCGAGAGCGAGGCACAGCACGCCCTCGTTGTCCATCGTGGCGAGCGTCGAGCTGTCGGGGCGACCGGCATCGCTGCGTTCGAAGCAGACGTCGAGCGCAGCGACGAGTCCGTCGACGGTGACGTCGGTGTAGAGCCGGTGGATCGCTTCCACGGAGAGCTGATCGGCGACCAACTCGTTCACGAACGCCAAGGTGCCGTCGGCTGGGTTCGGGCGGTTGCCGTTCGCTGCGCGCACCTCGTCGCGATAGGTGCGGCTGATGCCGTATCGGTGGTGGCCATCGGCGATCAGGACGTCGTCCTCACCGATCTTCTCTGCGATCGCTCGAATTCGGTCCGGGTCGCTGACCCGCTCGACGATGTGGTCGACCCCGTCCACGGTGACCGCAGCAACCGGCTCTCCGGGTTCGACCAGGAGCGCGGTGAGCCCGGTGGCGAGCGACAGACCCCACACGGGGGAGAGGTTCGCGCTGGTTGCCCTCGTCAGATCGAGACGATCCGTCGACGCCTTGGGTGTCACACGTTCGTGGGGGAGCACGCCGCCGGCACCCTCGTCGACCACTTCGAGCCCGCCCAGCACACCGGCGATGTCGCGAGCAGTGCCCGCGGCGTCGGTGAAACGCATCCGGTAGATGGTGAAGGTGGGGTGCTCGTCGTACGCCATCACCCCGGCGTCGATCCAGTCGCGCAGGGTGATGGCAGCCGCGTCGTACCGTTCGGCTCCGGCTGACTCCCGTGGGACGTCGACGTGGGTGATGTTCCACGGGCTGCGTCTGCCGAGCGCGTCGAGGTCGTCAGCCGACAGCACGTCGTATGGCGGGGCGATCAGGTCGTCGATTCGAGGATCGCAGTAGCGCAGGGCGGGAAACGGGGTGAAACGTGGCACGACGACAGGATGTCACGACGGGCGGCTTCGACTGCAACGATCTCGACCGTGGAGCGCTGGATGGACGAGATCGACACGGTGTTGTGCGATCTCGACGGTGTCGTGTGGCTGGCACACGAACCGATCGCTGGGTCCGTGGAGGCAGTCCGAGACCTGCGCCGTGGCGGCCGCCGTGTTCTCTTCGTGACCAACAACTCCGCGGCCACACTGTCCGACCACGAACTGGCGCTCGCTCGCGTCGGCATCCCTGCCGAAGGCGACATCGTCAGTTCGGCGATGGCGCTCACCTCGCTCGTGCGTTCCGGCGAGCGCGTCCTCGCAGCCGCTGGCCCAGGCGTCGTGGAGGCGCTGGATCGCGCAGGCGTCGAGGTGGTGTTCAACACGGGCACGCCGTTGTCGCAGGCTGTCGATGCCGTCGTGGTCGGTCTGCATCGCGACTTCGACTACGACCGGCTCGCCGTGGCCGCCGATGCCGCGCGCTCGTGCGGGCGACTGATCGGAACGAACACCGACACTACATACCCGACGCCCGGAGGGCTGTTGCCCGGCGGTGGGTCGATCCTCGCCGCGATCACCGCCGCCTCTGGCGTCGAGCCGATCGTCGCCGGCAAACCTCATCAGCCGCTGGCCACGCTCGTTGAGCAGGTCGTCGCCGCGTCGGTCGGCTCGTTCTCTGGCGACCGGGTGATGATGGTCGGCGACCGGCCGGAGACGGACGGCCTGTTCGCCCATCGTCTCGGCTGTCGGTTCGCGTTGGTGCGCTCCGGGGTGAGCGCGCCGGGCGCACCGATCGAGGACACCACGCCCGTCGATCTCGATGTCGCCGACCTCGGAGCGATCGCCCGCCAGCTCGGCACCAGAGCGAACGGGCGGCACTAGTCTGTCGGCATGGCACAAGCAAGAGTCCAGCGCCTCGTCGATGTGGGTACGGAGATCTCCGACGCGTCGCGCAGACAGGCCGAGTCGATGGTGAAGGCGCTCGTCAAGGCGGGCGAAGTCCGCCGCGCCGACGCCGAACGAGCCGTCCAGACACTGCTCGAACGCAGTCGCGAAACAACCGATCGTGTCGGAGAGGACCTCCAACGCGAGATCTCCAAGCAGCTCTCCTGGCTCTCGGAGCGCTTCGACGAGCTCGAGGATCGCTTCGAGGAGCTCGCCGACCGCGTCGCAGAGCGAGTGAAGGCGAACCTCGAAGCGGGCGCGACGAAGGCTCCGGCCAAGAAGGCGCCGGCCAAGAAGGCGCCAGCCAAGAAGGCGCCAGCCAAGAAGGCGCCAGCCAAGAAGAAGGCGCCAGCCAAGAAGGCTCCGGCGAAGAAGAAGGCTGCAGCCAAGAAGGCGCCGGCCAAGAAGCAGGCGCCCGCGGGGCGCACCACGTCCGACTGAGATCGGGTGGGGCCACGTCGACGACTCGACGCAGAATTGGTGCGTCGTGAGCTCACCACGAGCCGATCAGAAGCGCAGGCACTGATCGCGGCCAATCGGGTGCTGGTCAACGGCTCGGTTGCCGACAAGCCTGCGCGACAGGTCGATCCCGCAGACGCGCTGCGGATCGAGGGCCCACGACCCAAGTTCGTCGGTCGAGGTGCGACCAAGCTGGACCATGCGCTCGATGTGTTCGGCATCGAAGTCCGGGGCCGCCGAGCACTCGACGTCGGCGCGTCCACCGGCGGGTTCACGGATTGCCTGCTGCAACGCGGTGCCGACCACGTCGTCGCGCTGGATGTCGGCCATGGTCAACTCCACGAGCGCTTGCGAGCGGACCCACGGGTGACGAATCTCGAGCGTCACAACATCCGTCACACGAGCGCCGGGCAGCTGGGCGGCGCCATCGATCTCGTCGTCGGCGACGTGTCGTTTATCTCCTTGCGGCTGGTGATCCCGGTGCTCACCACGCTGTGCCAACCTGGGACGTCCATGGTGCTCCTCGTGAAGCCGCAGTTCGAAGCCGGTCGCCAGGAGGTCGATCGGGGCCGCGGTGTCATCACCGACCCTGCGATCCACGACCGGGTGCGCGCCGAGATCGAGGAGGCGCTGCTCGCAGCTGGGTGTTCGGTGGAGGGATGGACCGACTCGCCGATCACCGGTGCCGACGGGAATCGGGAGTTCCTCGTCCATGCCGTCACGGGGAGCGGCCGATGACGAGCATCGCAGTGGTGGCCCATCACGAACGTTCGACGGCGCGCGCCCTCGCCGAGCAGGCGGCAGGTTGGTGCACCGATCACGACCTCACGTGCTGGATGCCTGTCGACGATGCCGAGGCGCTCGATCTGCGCTCGTACGCCGGCCTGCGTCCCATCGCCGAGGCCGATCTCGTGCTCAGTCTCGGTGGCGACGGCACGATGTTGCGCAGTGTCCGACTTCTCGCCGGCGCTCCCGTTCCCGTGTTGGGCGTCAATCTCGGATCGCTCGGCTATCTGACGCAGGTCGAACCCGACCGTCTCACTGAAGCGCTCGAACGGTTCGTCGTCGGGTCGGAAGCTGGCGCATGGAAGCTGGACCGCCGGATGATGCTCGACGTGACGGTCAATGGTGTCGTCGTCGGACGGGCGCTGAACGAGGCCGTGGTCGAGAAGGCCGAGTCGGGCCACACGGTGCGGCTCCTCGCCCGCATCGACGGCGAGCCGTTCACCTACTACGCGGCCGATGGACTGATCGTCGCCACGCCGACCGGATCGACCGCCTACTCGTTGTCGGCGAGAGGCCCGGTCGTCTCGCCCCGCCATCGAGCGATGCTCCTGACGCCCGTGTCGCCGCACATGCTGTTCGATCGGACGCTGGTGCTCGATCCGTCCGAGACGATCGAGATCGAGGTGTCGGGTCACCGTGTCGCCGAACTCGTCCTCGATGGCCAGCCGGTGACGCCACTCGACGACGGCGACGTGGTAGGGTGCACTCCGTCGGAATCGACGGCCAACTTCGTGCGATTCGGCGACGAGCACTACCACCAGATCCTGAAGGCCAAGTTCGGCCTCGCCGACCGCTGAAGGTTCATCGTCGTGCTGACGGAACTCCACATCGAGAACATGGGTGTCATCGAACGCGTCGAGCTGACGTTCGGGCCGGGACTGACCGCGGTGACCGGAGAGACGGGTGCGGGCAAGACGATGGTGGTCGAGGCCATCGAGCTGCTCGTCGGCGGGCGAGCGGATTCGACCATCGTGCGCCACGGCGCCGCCGAGGCACGCGTCGACGGAAGATTCGTCACGAATTCGGGCATCGAGCATGTGCTCACTCGGGTGATCCCCGCGGAGGGGCGATCACGGGCATACGTCGACGGCCGGCTGGCCACTGTTGCCTCGCTCGCCGAGATCGCGGCGGACATCGTCGATCTCCACGGCCAACACGCCCACCAGTCGCTGCTCTCCACGGCGGCGCAGCGTGCCGCGCTCGACGAGTTCGGCGGGGTCGA
>JBGSII010000337.1:0-29058 GCA_041742555.1 Ilumatobacteraceae bacterium | reverse complement strand
CGCGGTCGTCGAACCCGGCGTCTACGCGCTCGGGGCGGACGCACGGGTCCGCGATGCGATCGTCGCCGCTGGTGGTCCCACCGAGACCGCCGACTGGAACGTGTTGAACCTCGCGGCCTCCGTTGCGGATGGTGTCAAGGTCTACGTGCCGACCGTCGGTGAGATCGTGCCGCCATCGCTCACCTCTCCGATCGAGGTTCCGGCGTCCTCAGCGGTCGCGGGGCCGGTCGACGTCAACGTCGCGGGGGCCGCAGAGCTCGACTCGCTGCCGGGGGTCGGTCCGGCAACCGCGGCAGCGATCGTGGTTGAACGTGAACGAAACGGTCCGTTCGTCGACGTCGACGACCTCGACCGTGTCCCGGGGATCGGCCCGGCGAAGCTGGAAGCGTTACGTGGGCTGGTGACCACGTGAGCGACGTGGTCAGAACAACGAGTCGGAGATCGACAACGCAGCGACGACGAGCGCGACACTCGCACCGGTCCAGATCCCGCCACACATCCACGCGTAGTGACGCCAGTAGTCCGACCACGTCGCCATGGGATTTCGCGTCGCTCGGCGGGCGGCGAACACACCGACCAACAGCCAGAGCAGTCCCGATGCGGCGATGGCCAACGGATACAGATCACGGTCGCCGAACGGTGCCCCGGCCGCCAGCAACGCGGGAGCGGCGAAGACCCCGAAGATCAGCCCGACCGCGCCGCTCCACGCCGTGTCGAACAGCCGGAGCGAGAGGTAGGCGATCGCGCCGACGACCGACGGGACGATCAATGCCGCGACGGGGCCCAAGGTTCGAATTCGCGACCGATACCACCGCGGCCCCTCGACGATCGGAGTGCCCGGTGAAGGCTCGTACGGCGCTGGACGGGCGCCCGGGGGGATCGGAGTGAACGAGGTCACGAGCCCTCGAGGTTACGGCATCGACCGTCGGTCCTGGTGGCGACCCGACCGGTCGGTGGTCACCGTGAGCGACATCGGTACCGTCGCGCTCACCGCGGTGGTCGTGGTCTCGGTGCGATCCGGGTCGGCGTCGGTGGCGCTCGCGCTGGCGCTCGCCGTCGGGGGTGTCCTCGCGGTCCGGGCTCGTTTCGTTCCGATCGTGGCCGTCGTCGTGGTCCTCGCGCTCGCAGGATCGGTCCGCTCGCAACAGGCCTGGGCGGGGCTCGCGCCCGACACGCTCGGCCCGTACGAAGGGTGGGTGCGATTGATCGACGACCCCCAGCCCTACCCGGCAAGCACCCGCGCCATCGTCGAGGTCGAGAACGAACGGTTCGAGCTGTGGGCGCGCGGGCGGAGCCAACAGCAGCGTGTCCGCACGTGGCGCGGCGGTGACTGGGTGATGGTCAGCGGAGCGCGAACGCCACTCGACGCCGAACGGTCGAAGCGCGTGGCATGGCAGCATGTGGTCGGCGAGTTCGAGCTGACCTGGGCGAGCGATGTCCAGACCGGTGGACCGATTGCTCGGGCTTCGAATCGCGTGCGCGCGACGATCGAACGTGCCGCCGATGCGCTCCCGGCGCCGTATGGGGCGTTGTATCGCGGGCTCGTGATCGGTGACGACCGCGATCAACCACGTGAGATGATCGAGCGCTTCAGGGCGAGCGGGTTGTCGCACCTCACTGCGGTGTCCGGACAGAACGTCGCCTTCGTGCTGGCAGCGTTCGGGCCGCTGCTCGTGCGGCTGCGGCCGCTGCCCCGGTGGGCGCTGACCGTCGCGGTGATCGCCTGGTTCGTCGCGCTCACGCGATTCGAGCCGTCGATCCTGCGTGCGGGCGTCATGGCCGCGCTGTCGGCGACCGCGTATGCGACAGGACGCGAACGATCCCCGTTCCGGCTCCTCGCGGTGGCCGTGACCGCACTCGTGTTGATCGATCCGTTGTTGGCGTGGGCGATCGGCTTCTGGCTGTCGGTGGGTGCAACGGCCGGGGTCTGCACGGTCGGTCCGTGGCTGGCTCGTCGCATGGTCGGATTCGGCCCGCTTGCTCTGCCGCTCGGCATCACGTTGGGCGCACAGCTCGGGGTCGTGGTCCCGAGCCTGCTGGTCTTCGGGAGACTGCCGTTGGTGAGTGTCGTCGCCAATCTGCTCGCCGTTCCGATGGCCGGGTTCGTGATGCTCTACGGGCTCCCGGCCGGGCTCGTTGCCGGCGCGATGCCGGCGACTGCCCGTCTCGTGATGCTCCCGGCACACCTCGGCACGCGGTGGGTCGACACCGTCGCGGCGCTGGGCGCTCGGCTCGAGCCGGACCCACCGTGGGTCTGGATTGGGTGGGGGGTGGTCGTGGTGATCGCTTCGTGGTCGGTTTGTCGACGCCGTGCGGAGACGCGATAAGAATCGAGGTCTCCATGGCCACCCACCTCCTCAACGGCAACGACGAGTCAGTGCTGCGATCCGCCGTTCACGATCTGCTCGATCAGCTCGTCGGCGACGGCGACCGGGCGATGATGGTCGACGAGTTCGACGGCGACGAGTACGAGCTGCGGATGGTCGTCGACGCCGCGCAGACGCCGTCGTTCCTGACCGACAAACGCGTCGTGGTGGCACGCGGCGTCGATCGGTTCAACGCCGACGAGCTGGCGCCGCTGCTCGGATACCTCGCCAACCCGCTCGACTCGTCGGATCTGGTGATCGTGATCAACGGCGCGAGCGTGCCCAAGAAGCTCGGCGACGCCGTGAAGGCGATCGGAAGCGTCACCAACACGTCGCCGCCGACGCGGGCGAAGGATCGCCAGGAGTGGATGATCGATCGCATCAAGGAAGCGGGCCTGCGCATCAAACCCGATGCGATTGCAGAACTCGGGTCATGGCTCGGTGAGGACGCGGGCCGCCTCGACGGGATCCTCTCGACGTTGACCAGCACCTATGGGGCCGATCAGGTGCTGACGTTCGCTGACATCGAACCGTTTCTCGGCGACGCCGGCGGCGTGCCGCCCTGGGACTTCACCGATGCGATCGACGCCGGCGACACGACCAAGGCGCTCGTCCTGCTCGGGCGCATGATGCACGCCGGTGGCCGTCACCCGCTCCAGATCATGGCGATCATGCACGGTCACTACTCGAACATCGCCAAGCTCGACGGCGCCGATGCGCGCTCCGAACAGGACGCGATGGCTGCGACGGGCATCAAGTCACCGTTTCCGGCCAAGAAGGCGCTCGCCAACTCCCGGCGCCTCGGGCCGGCGTCGACACGTCGAGCGATCGACTTGCTGGCGCAGGCCGATCTCGATCTGCGCGGTGCCAAGGACCTCGAGCCGGAGTTGGTGATGGAGGTCCTCGTCGCGCGCCTGTCGAAACTGCGTCGCTGACCCTGGCGACCGATCCGATCTCGCCCCGAAAACCGCAAAACGCCTGGAACGTAGCGCTCGAAGCGCACGTCCAGGCGTTGTCGGTCTCGAGGGAAGGTCAGCTGGCTGCGTTGACCTTCTTCATCAGGCGGCTCTTCTTGCGAGCAGCGGCGTTCTTGTGGATGATGCCCTTCGAGGCCGCCGAGTCGATCCGCTTGACCGCGGCGCGCACGGCGTCCGCGTTGTCGTCGGTGCCCAGGGTCGCCTCGACGCGCTTCGTGCGAGTCTTGACTTCCGCCTTCACCGACTTGTTGCGCTCGTGGCGCTTCGCGTTGGTGATGTTGCGCTTCTTCTGGCTCTTGATGTTGGCCATGGCCGTGGAACCCTTGCTTTCGTCGATTGGTCTGCGCAGCGGGGCCCGGTGCCCGCGCTGAACAGCCCTGGGACTCTATCGGGAGGGCCTCCTGAGCGGCAACGTGCCCAGATAGCGTTGGCTCGGTCATGGATCTGGCCCTCATCCGCAACTTCTCGATCATTGCCCACATCGATCACGGCAAATCGACGTTGTCGGATCGGATTCTCGAGATCACCGGGGCCGTCGATGCGCGTGACATGCGTTCGCAGTACCTCGACTCGATGGATCTCGAACGCGAACGAGGGATCACGATCAAGGCGCAGAACGTCCGCGTCGACTGGAAGGGGCATGTCTTCCACCTGATCGACACCCCTGGCCACGTCGACTTCGGGTACGAGGTCAGTCGCAGCCTGGCGGCGTGCGAAGGTGTGGTGCTCGTCGTCGATGCCGCACAGGGCATCGAGGCCCAGACGCTGGCGAACTGCTATCTGGCGCTGGAGAACGACCTCGAGATCGTCGCGGCACTCAACAAGATCGACCTGCCGGCGGCCGATCCGGATCGGTATGCCGGCGAGATCGAGAAGATCCTGGGCATTCCGGCCGACGAGATCATCCGCATGTCGGCCAAGACGGGCGAAGGCGTGCCCGATCTGCTCGACGCGGTCATCGAGCGCATTCCTGCGCCGGAGGGCGACGCCGATGCACCGCTCCAGGGGCTCATCTTCGATTCCCAGTTCGACCAGTACCGCGGCGTCGTGTCGAGCATCCGCATCATGCACGGCACGATGCGGTCCGGCTCGAAGCTCACGTTCATGCAAGCTGCCGCCAACCACGAGGCGATCGAGATCGGCGTCCGCAAGCCCGTGCCCACTCCGGTGCAGGAGCTCGGCCCGGGCGAGGTCGGCTACCTGATCGCGGGGATCAAGGACGTCGGCGATGCTCGGTCGGGCGAGACGGTCACGACTGCATCGGGCGGGTCGACCGAGGTGCTGCCGGGCTACCGCGACCCCAAGCCGATGGTCTTCTCCGGTCTGTTCCCGATCGACGGTGACGACTTCGAGAACCTGCGCGAGTCGCTCGAGAAACTCAAGCTCAACGACGCGTCGATCACCTACACGCCCGAATCGTCCGGGGCGCTCGGTTTCGGGTTCCGGTGCGGCTTCCTCGGGCTGTTGCACATGGAGATCGTCAAGGAACGACTCGAGCGAGAGTTCGGCCTCGCCCTGATCGCAACGGCGCCGAGCGTCGAGTACCGCGTGACCCGCACCGATGGCACGACCGGGGTGGTCGACAATCCCGCAGATCTCCCCGAGGCGCAGAAGATCGCAACGATCGAGGAGCCGTTCTTCAAGCTGTCGATCATCAGCCCGACCGAGTACACCGGCGCACTGATGGACCTGTGCCAGACGCGGCGTGGCGAGATGAAGAAGATGGACTATCTCTCACCCGAACGTGTCGAACTCGTCTACGAGGTGCCGCTCGCCGAGGTCGTCGTCGACTTCTTCGACCAGATGAAGTCGCGCACGAAGGGCTACGCCAGCCTCGACTACGAGCTGTCGGGCTACCGGCCGTCGAATCTCGTCAAGGTCGACCTCCTCCTGAACGGCCTGCCGGCCGACGCGTTCTCGACGATCGTCCACCGTGATTCGGCGTATCAATACGGAGCGAGAATGTGCGAGAAGCTCAAGGAGCTGATCCCGCGCCAGATGTTCGACGTGCCGATCCAGGCGGCGATCGGTGGCAAGGTGATCGCCCGCGAGACGGTGAAGGCGAAGCGCAAGGACGTGCTCGCCAAGTGTTACGGCGGCGACATCACACGCAAGCGCAAGCTGCTCGAGAAGCAGAAGGAGGGCAAGAAGAAGATGAAGTCGATCGGACGGGTCGAAGTTCCCGGCGACGTGTTCATCAACGCCCTCAAGCTCGACGATTGAGCGTGCATCCCATCGGCGCGAGGTCGACTCGGTGGTGCGATCACCCGGCGGACCGGCAACGATGAGCAGCTGATGTCGTCGACGTTCCGCTCGCTGAGGTACTACAACGCGCGGCTGTTCTTCTCCGGGCTCGCCGTCTCGAACGTCGGGACCTGGCTGCAGATGACCGCGATGTCGCTGCTGGTGTACGGCCTGACCGGCGAGGCCACGGCGGTGGGTGTCACGCTGGCGTTGCAGATGCTGCCGACGTTGTTCCTCGGCGCATGGGCAGGCGTCATCGCCGACGGGCGCGACCGCCGAACGATGGCGATCACCACCCAGAGCGCCTTGGCGGTCCAGGCGCTCGTACTCGGCACGATCGACCTTGCCGGTTGGGCGAACCTCCCTGCGGTCTACGCGCTCTCGCTGGTGCTCGGCGTCGTCAACGCGTTCGACAACCCGGCGCGCCGGGGCCTCGTCACCGAGTTGGTTCCGACGGTCGACATCCCGAATGCCACTTCGCTGAACACCGCAGTGATGACCGGTTCGCGGATCTTCGGCCCGGCATTGGCGGGTGTCCTCGTGAGCACGATCGGCACCGCGTGGTGCTTCATCCTGAACGGTCTCACCTTCTTCGCCATCATCTTCTCGCTCGTGGCGATCCGTCGCGACGAGATGTTCCCGGTCGAGCGACGTGCCAAGGGAGGCAAGCCGATCCGCGAGGCGCTCGGGTTCGTCGCCGGGCACCGCGACATGCTCGTCATCTACTCGCTGCTGCTCATCATCTCGACCGTTGCGTTCAACCAGGGCACGGTGTTGCCGAAGCTCGCGGACGTGCGCTGGGGAGGAGAGGAGGCCTTCGGCTTCATCCTTGCGGTGATGTCGGTCGGCTCGCTCACGGGCTCGTTGCTCACGGCACGCCAGCGAACGGTCACGATGCGGTGGTTCTTCGGGTCGATCGTGGTGATGGCGCTCGCCGGATTCGGATTGGCGTGGGCGCCGAGTCTGGCGCTCGCCTACGTCTGGTCGGTCCCGTTCGGAATCGGCGGTGCGGCGTTCATCGCCGGGGCGAACGCGATCACCCAGCAGGAGTGTCCGCCCGACATGCGCAGCCGGCTGCTGGCGCTGCAGGCGGTTGCCTTCCTCGGCTCGACGCCGATCGGCGGGCCACTGACCGGCGTGATCGCCGACAACGTGTCTGCCGAATGGGCGCTCGCCTACAGCAGCGTCGTCAGCCTCGTGTGCGTCGGAGTCGCCGGGACCTACTGGCGTGCCGGCAACCGGACCGACGCCCGAGAGCTGACGCCGACCTCGTGACCTTCGGCTGGGGTGCGGCGGCCGGTGGCCGGCGCGATGCTGGTGGTGTGGGTCGGCGAACGAGGATCCTCATCACCCTCGGAGTCGCCGGCGCGCTCGTCGTTCCCGTCCTGCTCGATCGTGACGACTTTCCGTTGTCGACCTACCCGATGTACTCGCGCTCGCGGGGCGACGTGGTCACCTTCGCGACAGCGCAGGCCGTCGATGCAGGGGGAAGGACCACGGCGCTCACGTTGTCGGTGATCGGCGACAGTGACGATCCGTTGATCGTCGCCGGAGAACTCCGAGACGCAATTCGCGACGGTCGAGCGACGCAGCGTTGCGAGGAGATCGCCGCCCGCGCTGCTGGATGGAGCGGTCTGCCGCGGGACACCTCGATGATCGAGGTGGTCACCGAACGCCACGACGTCGTCGCCCAGGTCAGCGGCGACATGAGTCTGCTCGAGCGGAGGGTGCACGCGGCATGTGTTCCGGCACGATGACGGCCCACGCCGAGCCCCCGAGGGAGCGAAGGCGCCTGCCTGTCGTCGATGCGCTTGCGCCGCCCGAACGTCTGGCGATGTTGCGGATTCTCGTCGGCGCGTTTGCCGTCGCGTACCTCCTGGTCCGTTTCCCCGTGTTCGTACAACTCGGCGATCGTCGGACCGGTTTCGACGGTGTCGGCCTCGCGGCACTGCTCGATCGGCCGGTGCCAGGGCGCGTCGTCGATGCCGTGATCGTGGTGTCGTTGTTCACCGGGTTCGGCTTCGTGCTGGGATGGCGGTTCCGGGCCTGTGGACCCGCGTTTGCGCTCGGGATGCTCGCCCTCGGTTCGTACCGGGGGTCGTGGGGACAGCTCCTGCACTTCGAGAACCTGCTGGTGATCTACCTGCTGATCCTCGCGTTGTCGCCAGCGTCGGATTCGTGGTCGATCGATTCCCGGCGTCGGCCGCGGCGAGCCGACGGATCCCACGACCGATCCAGCGACGACCACCGATCCAGCGAATCGGTGGCGTACGGGTTTCCGATCGCGCTCGCATCGCTCGCGCTGGTGACCACGTACGTGATCGCGGGCGTCGCCAAGCTTCGCTACGGCGGGCTCGACTGGGTGCTCGGTGACACGCTGCGCAACCACGTGGCCTACGCCGCGGCGCGGCTCGATCTGCTCGGCGGGTCTCCCTCGCCCTTGGCCGGCTGGCTGGTGCGGCTCGACGGGATCTGGCCGCTCCTCGCTGCTGGCACGATCGTCATCGAACTGGCGGCACCAGTGGCGCTGCTCGGCGGACGCATCCGCACCACGTGGGTCGTGTCGGCGTGGCTGCTGCACGTCGGCGTCCTCGTCTTCATGTTGATCGGCTTTCCGTTCCCGCTCCTGCTCGTCGCGTTCGCGCCGTTGTACCGGGTCGAGCGACTGTGGACCGATCGTCCCATCTGGTTGCTGCGGTCGACGGATCAGATAGCGGCGCGGGCTGCCTCGGCGACGCGGTGACCCCACACGGTCGCACGGTCCACCTCGCCGGTTTCGAGGTGGTTGGTCTTGTCGACGAAGAAGCTCTCCGACGCCAAGACGAGCTCGAAGCCGTGCGAGGCGAGGCGTTTGGCGATGCCCTTCGAGGCTTGCCCGGTGAGCAGCTTCGAACCGTGGACGCGGGTGTCGAAGGCAGCGGCGAAGCGGCCCGTACCGGCATCGCCGGCAAGGGTCGCGAACCAGTCGCGAAGACCCTCGCCCTCGGCGTCGGGATCGAGTTCGAGGTCGTCGTCCTTCGCCGCCATGTCCTGTGCTCCCGCTCGGCTCCGTTCGCTCGACATCCCGTGGACATGGGTGGGGCCGCCCACGACGAGGAGATCCGCCGCCATGAGGCGCTCCGGCAGGGCGTCGTGGAGGCCGATGACCGTTGCCTGGAATGCCTGCGCCGAAGGTGTCTCGATCCCTTCCGCAATGTGCTCGGCCACCGCGTGGGTGTTGCCGAACATGGACTCGTAGATGACGATGGCACGCACGTCGACCTCCTCTCGCCCGGCGACTCGGGCTGCTGACCCGATCATGCGCACATCTCGACGTCGCCCGCCCGGGCCCTTGGTCACCCCTCGCCGCCCCCATCCTCCAGCGATGAGCGAGCCGACCGCATACGGCACCTCTCGCTCATCGCAAGTGGGTGCAGATGGTCAGCGATGAGCGAACCGACCGCATACGGCGCCTTTCGCTCATCGCTGGTGGACGCAAACGGCGATACTGAGACGATGTTCGCGTCGTTGGACCAACTCGCCGGCCAGCTCGAGTACGTCGCCGCGGCGCCGAGCGAGGCCGGGACCGTCGAATTGCTCGTTGCGCGCCCGACGACGGGGGAACGAATCGTGCTCGAGTCGGCCGAATTGTGCCCGGGAGTCGGGCTGGTGGGCGACAACTATCTCGAGCGAGGGAGCTCGAAGCCCGGCGGGGGACCGGCCGATCCCCTCGCGGAGTTGAACGTGATGTCCGCTCGCGCGCTGGACGCCGTGGCCGGCGGCGATCGGGCTCGCTGGGCGCTGGCCGGCGACCAGTTGGTCGTCGACTTCGACCTCTCCGAGGCCAACTGCCCAGCCGGGACGCGGCTTGCCGTCGGCACGGCCATCATCGAGGTGACCACCAAACCACACACTGGGTGTGCGAAGTTCGCCGAGCGCTACGGCGTCGACGCGGCCCGCTGGATCAACTCGCGCAAGGACCTTCGGCTTCGCGGCATCTGCGCCGTGGTGGTCGAAGCCGGCGTCGTGACGCCGGGCTGCACGATCGAGCGGCTTCACCCTCCATGCGGTACAACGCAGGAGTGAGCCGCGCGTCCCGATCGATCATGTGGTTCCGGCGCGATCTGCGCCTCGCTGACAACCCCGCCCTGCTCGCCGCGGGCGCGGATGGTGCGGCGGTCGTGCCGGTCTTCGTCGTCGACCCGGTGTTCGCCGGATCCGGTGCCCCGAGGCTCGCGTACCTTCACGACGCGCTCCGGTCGTTGGATGCATCGATCCGACAACGAGGTGGTCACGGACTGCTCGTCCGTCGTGGTGATCCGGCTGCAGTGATCCCGGCGCTCGCCGCGGAACTGCGCATCGACACGGTGTTCGTGGCGCGCGACTACACGCCCTACGGCCGTCGGCGAGACGCGGCGGTCAAGGCGGCGCTCGTTGCCGACCAGCGGCACCTCCGTGGCGTGGGTTCCCCGTACGCAGTCGCTCCTGGGAGTGTCACCAAGGACGACGCGATGCCGTACGCGGTGTTCACCCCGTTCTCGAAGGTCTGGCGCCGTCTCGGATGGGACCTGCCAGCCGACGCACCCGGGGACGACTTCCGATGGGCGGCCATCGCCGACGTCCCGGCCGCGCCGTTCGTCGATCGGCCGGACCCGGGCTTCGAGCTCCCCGGAGCGAGTGAGACGTCGTCGATCGACCGGTGGGAGCGCTTCGTCCCCGACCGCCTCGACGACTACCCCGACCGCCGGAATCTCCCAGGTGTCGCTGGCACCAGCAAGCTGTCACCCGCTCTCAAGTGGGGGTTGGTCCACCCGCGCCAGCTGCTCGCCGACCTCGATGCCTCCGGCGCCGGGCCGAAGGGGCACACGGTGTTCTCGAGCGAGCTGGCATGGCGTGAGTTCTATGCCGACGTGCTCTTCCACCAGCCTCGAACCGCGTGGCAGAACCTGAACCCGAAGATGGACGCCATGCCGGTCGACACCGATGCCGCAGCGCGGGAGCGCTTCGTTCGCTGGGCGGCGGGGGAGACCGGGTTCGGCATCGTCGACGCCGGCATGCGCGAGTTGGCAGCCACGGGATGGATGCACAACCGGGTGCGGATGATCGTTGCGAGTTTCCTGGTCAAGGACCTGCACCTTCCGTGGCAGTGGGGTGCTCGTTGGTTCCTGGAGCACCTGATCGATGGCGACCTTGCGTCCAACAACCACGGCTGGCAGTGGGCCGCGGGCACCGGGACCGACGCCGCTCCCTACTTCAGGGTGTTCAATCCGCGGCTGCAACAGGAGCGTTACGACCCCGACGGCTCCTACGTCGCCCGGTGGGCTCCGCATCCGGTCGAGCCGATGCTCGACCACCGCGCCGAGCGCGACGAGGCACTGCGCCGTCTGAAGTCCCTCGGCTGACATCCGACCGGCTCCTGGTTCCCGGAGACCCCGGCTGCGGAACCACGGGCTGCGGAACCACAGGCTGGGGGAACCACGCGCTGGCAGTCGGTAGACTGGAGTGCCAGATGTTGGACGAGCGCAAGACCGCGATCTTGAGTGCTGTGGTGCAGGAGTACATCGCCACGGCCCAACCCGTCGGGTCCGGCCACATCGCTGACTCTCCGGCGGTGAACGTGTCGTCGGCGACGGTCCGCAACGAGATGGCCGTGCTCGAACACGAGGGCTATCTCGTTCAGCCGCACACGTCAGCTGGCCGGATCCCGACCGACAAGGGATACCGATACTTCGTCGACCATCTCACCCAACCCGGACGTCTCGACACGGCGACCACCCGCCAGGTCGGTGAGTTCTTCTCCGCAGCGCACGGCCGGCTGGAGGAGCTGCTCCACCAAACGTCGAACCTGCTGGCCTCGCTCACCAACAATGCCGGCGTCGTCGTGGGCCCTCGCGCCGAGGCGGTACCGGTCCGGCGGGTGCAGTTCGTGTCGCTCTCGCGGGCGTCCGCCACGGTGATCGTGGTCTTCGCCAACGGCTCGGTCGAGAACGTCGCCCTCGAGCTGGTGGACGGCGACGACGACCTCAAGCTGTCTGCTGCCGGAGCGCACCTGTCCGCGGTGTTGGAAGGCCGGGTACTCGGCGCGGTCACCGCGTTGACCCCGACGGGCGACACGGTCGTCGACCGGTTGTGTCGGGACGCGTTCGATGCGCTCCACGCGACCTCGACTCCGGAGCAGGTCTTCACCGGGGGAGCGGCTGCGGTGGCGAACGCGTTCGATGCCGTCGAAGTCGTCAGGTCGGTGCTCGCCACGCTCGAGCAGCAGTTCGTCGTCGTCACCCTGGTGAGCGACATCGTCAACCGCGGCATGTCGGTCGCCATCGGGGTCGAGCACGGGGTCGAGCCGTTGTCGGCGTGCTCGGTCGTGGTTGCTCCGGTGGTGATCGATGGTGAGCACCTCGGATCGGTGGGCGTGCTCGGGCCCACCAGGATGAACTACCCGCAGGCCCTCGCCACGGTCGAGTACGTGAGCGAGCAACTCGGCCATCGCATCGAAGAAGGCTGAGTTCGCGTGTCCAAGTCACGGCATGATGGGGTCTCCCATGGCTGATTACTACGAACTGCTCGGCGTGCCACGTACGGCAACGGCCGATGAGATCAAGAAGGCCTATCGCCAACGCGCCCGTGAGTTCCACCCGGACGCCAACCCCGACGATGCGGCCGCAGCCGAGCAGTTCAAGAAGGTCGCGCAGGCCTACCAGGTGCTGTCCGACGACCAGCAGCGCGCCCGCTACGACCGCTACGGCGAGGCGGGCGTCGGTGGGGCGGGAGCCGGCCCATCGGCCGAGGACCTCTTCGGTGGCGGCCTCGGCGACATCTTCGAGACGTTCTTCGGTGCAGGCGGGAGCCCGTTCGGTGGGCGCCAGCGTGGTCCCTCGGGTCCACCTCGGGGCCAGGACATCGAAGTGATCGCCGACATCTCGTTCGAGCAGGCGGTGTTCGGTGACGAAGTCGACGTCTCGCTGAAGCTGCCGGTCCGGTGTGGCGAGTGTGACGGCTCGGGTGCCGGAGCGGGCACCAAACCGGTCACGTGCAGTGACTGCGGTGGCAGCGGTCAGATCCAGCGTGTGCGCCAGAGCCTGCTCGGCCAGATGGTCACCGCGAGCCCGTGTGGCCGCTGTGGCGGCCTCGGCCAGATCATCACCACACCGTGCGCGACGTGTCGCGGTGAGGGCCGGGTCACCGCTGACAAGACGTACCAGGTGACCGTGCCGGCCGGCGTCGATTCCGGCTCGACGTTGCGGCTGTCGGGTCGTGGCGCCGTTGGCCCGCGAGGTGGCGGTTCGGGCGACCTCTACGTCCACCTCCGTGTCGCTCCGCACGAGCGCTTCGTGCGCGAGGATCACGATCTCGTCACCGAGGTCGGCATCTCGATCGCCCAAGCGGCGCTCGGTACCCGGTTCGACCTCGAGACCCTCGATGGCACCGAGCACCTGGTGGTTCCACCCGGTACACAACCCGGTCACGAGTTCGTGTTACGTCAGCGCGGGGTTCCGCAGTTGCGTGGCCGTGGGCGCGGCGATCTGCGGGCGCGGGTTCGCGTCGACGTCCCCACCAAATTGAGCGACGACGAGGTCGATCTGCTGACCCGTTACGCCGAGGGCCGCGGCGAAGAGGTCGGCAACGGCAAAGAGGGCCTGTTCGCTCGGATCAAGTCGGCGTTCTCCTGACCCACAGGTGCTGAGGGGCCATGGAGCGAACGGCGTTGCGGTCGACGAGCACTCACGTCCTCGTCGATGTCGATGCGTTCGGGGACGCAGCGGTGATCTCGGTCGACGACGACACCGAGCACCACCTTCGTCGCGTGCTGCGCCTGCGCGACGGCGAGGCCGTCAGTGTCACCGATGGCGCCGGACGCTGGTGTCTTGCCACGGTGGCCCTCGCCGGGAGTGCGCTGCGCCTCGCGGTGTCGTCACCGATCATCGTCGAGCCGATTCCGAGCACCCCGATCACGATTGCAGCGGCGATCCCGAAGGGAGATCGCCTCGACTGGATGGTGCAGAAGGTCACCGAACTCGGCGTCGACCGGCTGGTGCTGCTGCACGCCGACCGTTCGGTCGTCCGATGGAAGCCTGATCGTGTGGAGCATCAACTCGTGCGGCTCCAGCGGATCGCGGACGAGGCCCTGCGGCAGAGTCGGCGGGTGTTCCGGCTGAGCATCGACGCACCCGTCGTCGCTGCGGACGTGCTCGGCGACTATGTCGTCGCTGAGCCGGGCGGCCGAGCGCTCCACCGGGGCGACACCGCGGTGGCGATCGGACCTGAGGGAGGCTGGAGCGCGGCTGAACTCGCTGCTGCGCGAGATCACATCGATCTCGGCGCAACCGTTCTGCGCACCGAGACCGCTGCGGTAGCGGTTTCCGCACTCTGCGTGGCAATCGAACGCTGACCGTCTATAGTTGCGGGGTTACCTCCGGGTAACGATCCGGGATCGGCGGGCGGGTGCTGCCGACGAAGCGAACAGTAAGGCGGGAACTGAAGATGACCATGATCGACGACGATGCTCCATCGGCATACAGCCGGCAGGTGGGCGAACGGCTGCGCGTGATCCGCAAGCAGAAGCGACTCTCGCTCCAGGAGGTCGAGGCGCAGTCGAACCAGGAGTTCAAGGCCTCCGTGCTGGGCGCCTACGAACGTGGCGAGCGGGCACTGTCGGTGCCGCGCCTCGACCGGCTCTCGCAGTTCTATGCCGTGCCGGTCGAGCAGTTGCTGCCCCGTGAGGTCACCGGGAGCGAGGCCGCAGCAGCCATCGAGTCACCGGTCAACAAGAAGCTGGCCATCGACGTCGCCAAGCTGGTGCAGCTCAAGGGTTCCCCGTTCGAGATGCTCGCTCGGTATCTCAAGCTGATCCAGGTGCAGCGTCAGGACTTCAACGGCAGGGTGATCACGGTGCGCGGCGACGACACGCGCTCGATCGCAGCGATGCTCGATGTCCCGGTCGATCAGGTGGCGGAGCGACTCGCGGCGCTCGACCTGCTCTTCGTCCCCGGCGGCTGACGCTCTCGGCGGTGAACCCATGGTGACCGGGGTTGACTGAGGGAAATGGATCGGTCGCCGGCAACATTCGGGGTGTACGTACACATCCCGTTCTGCGCGTCGAAGTGCGACTACTGCGCGTTCGCGACATGGACAGACCGTGGCCACCTGGTCGATGCGTACCTCGATGCGTTGCGCACCGAGATCGAACGCGCGGTGGCCGACGGCATGCCGATCGCCGAGACCGTCTTCGTCGGTGGCGGCACGCCGACGTTGGTGCCGCCTGCTGCGCTTGCGAGCGTGATCGCCGCGATCCCCACCGCCGACGATGCTGAGGTCACCGTCGAGTGCAATCCCGACGATGTCACCGCCGAGATGTTGATGACCTATCGCGACGCGGGCGTCAATCGCGTCAGCCTCGGTGTGCAGTCGATGTCGGCGCATGTCCTGTCGTCGCTCGGCCGGACGCACGAACCGAGCAGTGTCGAGCGGGCGGTCGACGCGATCCGCGCCTCGGCGATGCCGTCGTTCAACCTCGACCTGATCTACGGCGCCGCAGGGGAGTCGATCGGTGATTGGCGCTCCACCGTCGAGACGGCGCTGGCCTTCGACCCGCCGCACATCTCGGCGTACGGCTTGACCGTCGAGGCGGGCACCCCGCTCGCCAACCAACCGGATCGGTATCCGGACGACGACGATCAGGCAGACAAGTACGAACTCGTCGACGACCTCCTGGCGCGAGCGGGTCTGCTCAACTACGAGGTGTCGAACTGGGCACGGCCCGGTCACGAGTCGCGACACAACTACCTGTACTGGGACCAGGCCGACTACCGCGGCTTCGGTTGTGCTGCCCATTCGCACCGATCGGGTCGACGGTGGTGGAACGTGCGGACGCCGGACCGGTACCTCCAGGCGATCGGCCGAGGCGAGACGGTCGAGGCGTCCTCCGAGTCGCTGGACCCCGACACCAAGCGCTTCGAGCGGCTCCAGCTGGCACTTCGCACGCGTGATGGTGTGCCGCGCGACGCGTTCACGTCGGACACGCTCGACGTGCTCTCCGACATGCTCGTCGTGCACCCGACCGATTCGGATCGGGTCGTCCTCACCCGATCGGGTCGCCTGATGGCCAACGAGATCGCAGTACGACTCCGGTGAGTCGGCGTCCGGAGCCTCGGCATCGAGCGCGTCGAGCATCGGCGGCGCCTCGATCCTGACGAATCGCTCATGAACGACTCGCGGCGTGCCGAAGGCTGGAGGAGACACCGGCGGGAGATCGATCGCACATGCATGCCACCCCAGCGTTCCAACGCACACCACTCGTCATCACGGCCGGCGACCTCGTTGCCGGACCGTTGCACGCGACGTTCCACGACGGTGATCGCGAGTCGTTGCTGCACAGCTATCTGGTGCTGATCCGCACGCTTCGGGGCCAGCAGCGAGAGCCGACCATCACACTTCGTGGTGAGGACATCGCCGCACTGGCCCAACACCTCGGTACGAGCGACGAGCGGGTGCTCGATGATCTGCTCGATCGGATGGGGGCCACGCGTGCGCAACGCAAGGCGCTCGCGGCGATGTTCGCGGCGGGCGTGCTCGCGATCGTCGCCACGGGATCGATCGCGATCGATCTCGCGCCCGCCGATGCCCGAGGGCACGGAACCACCGATCCGCCTGCGGCTCGCAGCGTCGTCGAGGTGCCTGATCGTCCGAGCGGCGCCGGCGGGCTCTCGGATCCGCCTGCGACTCGGATGCCGTCACCCGCCGACGTCGCGGCTGGTGACGTCTGGCCCAGTGTCGACTGGGAGTACACGGTGTCGCTGCATCAACTCACTTCGGCCCTCGCCGAGGAACCGCTGGTGCCCGCCGAACCGCTCGGCGCTCACGCCGCCGAGGGAGTCGGTGTGGCTGATGATGGTTCGGTGGTCGGGGTCGGGCTGCCGCCGGTGCCTCCGGGTGAGGGAGTCGGTGTGGCTGATGATGGTTCGGTGGTCGGGGTCGGGCTGCCGCCGGTGCCTCCGGGTGAGGGGATCGGTGTGGCTGATGATGGTTCGGTGGTCGGGGTCGGGCTGCCGCCGGTGCCCTGAGTTCCGGCGCGGTCCGTGACAGCGACGGTCATCTGGTTGCGAACAACTCGGGGAACACCTTGGCGACCTTCGCCGTGAGATAGTCGCCGTAGGTCCCTTGCCACGCGCGCACGTCGGCGCCGTCCCAGCGATCGCTGGTCCGGATGTCACCGGTTGGCGGAAGCGGAAGTGTCGGCACCGTCGCGTCCCACGACGGGTCGAAGAAGTACGGGAACGACAGGCGGCTGTGCCCGGACACGTTTCGCACCCGGTGCGGGGTCGATCGGTATCGGCCGCCCGTCAGCCGTTCGAGCATGTCGCCGAGGTTGCAGACGATGGCGCCGGGTATCGGCTCGACCGGGATCCAGGCGCCGTCGAGGCCCCGCACCTGGAGGCCCCCGTGCTGGTCCTGGGCCAGCAACGTGAGCAGCCCGTAGTCGGTGTGTTCGCCGACACCCCAGGTCTCGGCGTCGTCGCTGAGGTCTTCCGGTGGATAGTGGAAGATCCGGAACAGGATCGTCGGATCGTCGGTGAGGTTCTGCTCGAACCAGTCGGCGGCGAGTCCGAGGCCGAGTGCGATGCCGCGCATCACCGCGTCAGCGACTGGACGCAGTGCCTCGAGCCAGTCGAGCACGGCGCTGCGCAGCTCGCCGTCCGAGGGAAACTGGTTCTTTCCGTGCAACGCAACCGACGCGACCACCCGCGGGTGGGCGGGCGGGTGCTCCGTGCCGAAGTAGATGCCCTCCTTGCGGTCGGGGACCCCGGAGGTGAGTTCACCTCCGACGGGGAACCAGCCGCGACACGCTCGCCCCGCCCGTGCCATTTCGATCGTCTGCTTCTCGTCGTCGGGGCGGTCGAAGAATGCGTGTGATGCTGCCTCCAGTCGCTCGTGCAGTTCGTGTGGCACACCGTGGCCGACGATCGTGAAGAAGCCGGCCGACCGACACGCGTCGTCGATCGCCCGCGCCACGAGCGCGAGGTCGTCCGCGCCGGCGCCGGGGTCGAGGAGCGCTGAGACATCGATCGTCGGCAACGAGCCGGTGCTGGATCGAGCGGTCTCCATGAGGCTGCAACGTATCGCCGATCAACGGGGACTCGAAGGTGTTCGCTCTCCCGTGCGGGGCGCTATGCTCGTGCTTCCCAACGCCCCCTGTGCGGGGTCGAGGGCGCGTAGCTCAGTTGGTTAGAGCGCTACCATGACACGGTAGAGGTCCCGGGTTCGAGTCCCGTCGTGCCCACGCAATTCAGACCCGTCCGATCGCAGCGCCGGTGTCGAGGTCGAATGCATGCAGTCGGAGCAGGTCGACGCTCAGCGTGACACGCTCGGCGATCCGGATGTCACGGCGAGGATCGAGCGAGGCGACGACGGTGGAGTCGGTTTCGGTTCCGGTCTCGATGGTCAGGTCGGTGGCGTACACCGAGGGAGCGGCGATCGTCGAGTGCACCAGCTTCTCCGAGCCGAGCATCTCGACGAGGTCGACGAGGACGTCGATGCTGCCCTCGCCGTCGCCGCCGAGTGACTCCGGGCGCATCCCGATCGCGATGTCGCGTCCGACGTAGTGCGAGAGGCCACCGAGGCGCTGTGCTGCCGCTCCGGTGAGATCCAGCGTCTGGCCGGCGAGCTCGAGCACGATGCCGGTCTCGTCCGCGCTGCGCACGGCGCCGCGGAGCACGTTCATCGACGGCGATCCGATGAACTGCGCGACGAACAGGTTGGCGGGGGAGTCGTACAGCGTGGACGGGCTGGCACACTGCATGAGCACACCACGTCGAAGCACTGCCACCCGGTCGCCCATCGTCATCGCCTCGACCTGGTCGTGCGTCACGTACATGGTCGTGACACCCAGGCGTCGCTGGAGCTTCGCGATCTCGGCACGGGTCTGGACGCGGAGCTTCGCGTCGAGGTTCGACAGCGGCTCGTCCATCAGGAACAGCTTCGGTTCGCGCACGATGGCGCGACCCATCGCGACGCGCTGGCGTTGCCCGCCGGAGAGCTGGCCCGGCTTGCTGTCGAGCACCTGGGTGAGCTCGAGCAACTCGGCGACCTCGGCGACCTTGGCCTTGATGACGTCCTTGTCGAGCTTGCGCAGCTTCATGGCGAAGCCGATGTTGCCCTCCACGGTCATGTTGGGGTACAGCGCATAGCTCTGGAAGACCATCGCGATGTCACGTTGCTGTGGACCGCGTTCGTTGACCCGAACGTCGTCGATCAGCAGGTCGCCACCGGTGATGTCCTCGAGGCCCGCGACCATGCGCAGCACCGTGCTCTTGCCGCAGCCCGACGGTCCGACGAGCACGAGGAACTCGCCGTCGTCGATGTGGAGATCGAGGCCCGGCACGGCGACGAACCCGTTCGGGTAGGTCTTCTCGAGCTGGTTCATCGTGAGTGTTGACATGTGTGAGTACGCCTATCCCTTGACACTTCCGGCCATGAGGCCCCGAACGAAATACCGCTGCAGCGACATGAACACGATCAGCGGCACGACCATCGCGACGAAGGCGCCGGCGGTCAGGAGCTGCCACTCGTTGCCCTTGTTGCCGACCATGTCGACGAGGGCGAATGTCATCGGTTGATTCCTCGCTCCACCGCCGAACACCTTGGCAACGAGCAGATCGTTCCAGACCCAGAGGAACTGGAAGATCGCCAACGATGCGAGGGCAGGCACCGACAGCGGCAGCACGATGCGCAGGAAGATCGTCATGTGCGACGCTCCGTCGACGCGCGCCGCCTCGATCACCTCACCGGGCAGCGAGCCGATGAAGTTCTTCAGCAGGAAGATTGCCAGCGGCATCGCGAAGATCGAGTGGGCGATCCAGATCGACGGCACGCCCTCGAGCTGATCCGGGAAGAACGAGCCGCTGAAGAACCGCAACAGCGGAATGAGGCACATCTGCAGCGGGACCACCAGCAGCGCAACAACGACCACGAACAGGGTGTCGCGGCCCTTGAACTTCATCCACGAGAACGCGTACGCGGCGAACGCCGCGATCACGAGCGGGAAGATCGAGGCGGGAATCGCGATCCGCACCGTGTTCCAGAAGAAGTCGCTGAACGGGATACCGCCGACCTTGTCGGACAGCACCGTGGTGTAGTTCTCGGTCGTGACGTTGGCGGGTTCGGTGAACCACACCCACCAGCCGGTGGACTTGATGTCGTCTTCGGGGCGGAACGAGGTGATCAGCAGCCCGAAGGTCGGAATGGTCCACACGAACGCGATGAGCCACACGGCGTACTTACCCGGGCCCCACGAAACGGCATTGGCCACCTTGGTGCTGACGGGTGTCTGGTCGCGGAACTCGGTCGGTGCCGGAGTGATCGAGGAAGGGAGTTCGGTCGTTGCCATGTCAGCGTCCTTCCCGCATGGCCCGCTGGTTGCGGGTGTTGATGAACACGATGGGGATCACTGCGACGAACAGCAGCACCGCCCAGGCGGCGCCGAGGCCGTCGTTGTTCTGCGGAAAGGCCTGTTCGTACATCTCGTTGGCCATCGTGCTGGTGCCGAACGAGCCACCTTTCCCCATGGTCTGGATGATGTCGAAGATCTTGAGCACGACGATCACGGTCGTGGTCATCACCGTGATGATCGTGCCCTTGATGTAGGGAACGACCACCTTGTAGAAGGCCTGGTTCTCGGTGGCGCCGTCGATCTTGGCCGCTTCGACGAGGTCGTCGGGAACGCCCTTGAGTGCGGCGCTCAACACGACGGTGGCGAACCCGGCCTGGATCCAGATGATCACCACCATGATCAAGAGCGTGTTGAGCCCGGGTATCCACTCGCTCTGCATGCCGAACAGCGAAGACTCCTGCAGGAAGAACTGCGTGTCCTGCTCGCCCGGCAGGAGTTGGAGCATCGAGTTGAGCAGGCCGTACTCCTTGGGGGAGTACACGAAGTTCCAGATGATGCCGGCACCGACGAACGAGATGGCGGTCGGCAGGAAGATGGCGGCCTTGGCAACGGGTTCACCGCGGGTCTTGTCGGCGAACCGGGCGATGAGCAGACCGATGCCGGTGCTGAGGCCGGTGACGAGCAGTCCCCACCACAGCGTGTTGGTCAGCACCTTGATGTTGTTCTCGTTGGTGAAGATGTCGCGGTAGTTGCCGAACCCGTACCACTCGTCGTTGCGGTCGTTGAACGAGTACCGGAAGTTCATCAGCGACGGGATGACCAACCCGAGCAGCAGCAGCACGCCGGGGCCGACGAACACCGCGACTCGAGCCCGCTCGCGCCATGGCTCGGGGAGCCGGCTCGCCAGCCAGTACAGGATGGCGAGCACGCTGACGAAGACGATGATGCCGATGCCCACCAGGGCCAAGGACCGGAAGATCTGTGACATGTCCCCCCACGGGTGTCGTGCGTACAAACGTGATCGACGTCGCTCCGGGCGACTCTAGACGCCGGAGACGACAGCGGGGTGGGCCCGCCGGAGCAGACCCACCCCGCAATCTCGGGATTCGCGCCCGGTCACCCGGGCGTCAATCGCTCAGCTCGGCCAGCTGGCCTCGATGTTGTCGAGTGTCGTGATCGTGTCCTGGTTGTCGACGACCCATTCGACCATCTCGCTCCAGAACGATCCGGCGCCCACCGGCCCCGGCATGAGGTCGGAACCGTCGAACCGGAACACTTCGCTGCTGGCGAGGAGTTCGGCGAAGGTCGCCTCGAGCGGGTCGGTGACCAGGCTGATGTCGGCCGACTTGTTCGGGGTCAGCCAGTTGCCGAGCTTCAAGCGCTCGTTGGCGTAGTCGGCGCTCGTCAGGAAGGCAGCAACCGCTGCGACTTCGGGACGGTCGGCGAAGGCCGTGATCAACTCGCCACCGCCGAGCATGACCTTCGGGTCGCCTTCGTTGACGACCGGCAGATAGAAGGCGTTGACCTGGCCGTCGGGGCCCTTGGTCGTGTCCTCGGGCCACTGGTTGCCGTAGAAGTTGGCCTGACGGTGCATGAAGCACTCACCGTCGAGCAGCGGCAGGCCGGCTTCCTGGAAGGTGGTGCTCGGGATGCTCTCGGCGCCACCGAGGACGAAGTCGTCGTTCTTGACGACGGCACCGACCTGATCGACGGCCGCTTCGATCTGCGGGTCGTTGAACGGGATCTCGTGGTTCACCCACTGGTCGTAGACCTCCGGTCCTGCGGTGCGCAGGACGATGTCCTCGGTCCAGTCGGTGAGCACCCAGCCCGTCGCGCCGCCGGACTCTGCGCCGACGCACCACGGCACGCCGCCGTCGTCGACGATGGTCTGGCTCAGATCGAGCAACTCCTGCCAGGTCTGCGGGATCTCGTAGCCGGCCTCGCTGAACGCCTCGGGGCTGTACCACACGAGGCTCTTGATGTTCGCGCCGAACGGCGGCGCGTAGAACGTGCCGTCGACCGAGCCGAAGCCGACCCATTCCTCGCCGTTGTTGGCGACGACGCCTTCTTCGAGGTCGGCGAGCGGCACGACGTTGCCGTCGCGTGCCAGGGTGGCGAGCAGACCCGGCTGGGGCACGAACGCCAGGTCCGGGGCGTCTCCACCTTCGACGCGGAGCTTGAGGTCGTCTTCGAAGGTGGCGGAGCCCTCGTGCACGATGTCGATGCCCGTCTCCTCCTCGAACGATGCCCACGCCGTCTCGAGGCGCTCGGCCTCGACGTCGCGGATCGAGCTGAGGATGGTCACGGTGGTCCCGTCGAGGTCGCCACCCGCGGCGGCCGTGCCCTCGGAGTCGGTGTTGTCACTGGTGTCGCTGCCGCTGTCGTCGTCGCTGCCACAGGCAGCGAGGACCAGAGCCGCCACGATGGCCGTTGCGGCCAGTCGTCGGCGTGGAGTCATGATCTCCCCCTCAGGAGTGTGAGCGACCGGTGGTCGCGGTGTATGTAAGCGCTTTCATCATACGCAGTCGGTCGCGGCACGTCAATGATGCTCTCGGCGGGTCAGGCCGGTCGGCCGGTGCTCATGCGCTCGATCAGCGCGAGCTCGACCGGGTAGTGGCGCGGCGTCGCGTACCCGTCGAGGGCGTCGAGCATGAGGCGCGCTCCGAGCCGGCCGATGTCGCGCACCGGTTGGCGCACGGTGGTGAGCCCGATCGCTTCGGCAACGGTGTGATCGTCGAATCCGACGATCGAGATGTCGCGCCCGACCTCCAGGCCGGCATCGCGTGCTGCGTGGATCGCGCCGAATGCCATCTCGTCGCTCAGGAAGAAGACCGCGGTCGGCCGAGTGGGCAGCTCCAACAGGCGCCGCATCGCCTGGTACCCGCCGGCGATCGTGAAGTCACCGTCGAGGGCGTCGTCGGCGTGCACGCGCAGTCCCGCGTCGCTCAGGGTCCGCCGGAAGCCCTCGGCCCTCGAGACGGGGACGTTCTTCGCGACGTCGAGCCCAGCGTGTCCGCTGACCAGCGCGATTCGCCGATGGCCCAGTTCGATCAACAGGCGTGCTGCCATGCGGCCGCCGCGCTCGTTGTCGACCGACACCGATGTCACGGTGTGGAGCTCTTCGCCGAGCACGACGACCGGGGTGCCGAGGGCGGCGAGTCGACGCGCTCCCTCGTCACCACAGAACACGTCGACGAGGATGGCACCATCGACGCGTTGCTCGAATCGGGCGTCGCCGCGGAAGATCCGCTCGCGGGCGGCCGGGTTGGCGGTGCCGATGAGGAGATCGAAGCGCGCCTCGGTCAGGACCTCCTCGACACCCGCTGCCAGTTCGCTGGTGTACCAGCTCGTGAGCATCGGAGCGATGAAGCCAACCGTGCGACTCTGGCCGCTCGCCAATCGGGCGGCGCTGGCGTTGGCCACGTACTGGAGCCGTTCGACCGCGTCGAGGACCCGGCGTCGCGTGGACTCGGCGACGTGTGGGTGGTGGCGCAGGGCACGGCTGACGGTTGCGGTCGACACGCCGGCCTCGCGGGCGACGTCGTGAATCGTGGCGGGTGACGTTGTGTTCTGGTTCACGGTCGTGGCCGATCAGGATGAGAAGTATGCAAACGCTTGCACGCGACGGAGAATACACTCCTCGTCGTGAATGGGAAGGGGGGACTCGCGTCGCCGATCCGCGTTGCGGTGTCGAGCGCACGTTTGCGGCGGCACTTGCCGGCAGTGGTCGCCGGGTTGACCCGGCTCTACCCGGACGACGGCGAGCAGCTCGCCAAGGTGCTGTCCGATCGAGTGGTGCGGCACGTCGCCGAGCGCCCCGACGAGCTCTTCCTCCGCGACCTGCAGCGCGAAGCGGAGCCCGACTGGTTCCAGCATCCGGCGATGGTCGGCTATGTCGCGTACACCGATCGGTTCGCAGGAACCCTCAGCGGTGTCCTCGAGCGACTCGACTATCTCGACGAACTCGGCGTCACCTACCTCCACCTGATGCCACTGCTGCAGCCGCGTGACGGCGAGAACGACGGCGGCTATGCCGTCGCATCGTTCGACGAGGTCGATCGACGCCTCGGAACCGTCGACGACCTGCGGGTTCTCGCCCGCGCCCTCCACGATCGCGGCGCGACCCTGTGCGTCGACCTCGTCGTCAACCACACGGCCTCCGAGCACCCGTGGGCGGTTCGCGCTCGCGCGGGTGACGAGCACTATCGCCGCTACTACCGTTTCTTCCCCGACCGCACCGTCCCCGACCGCTACGAACGCACCCTGCGCGAGGTGTTTCCGACGTTTGCTCCGGGCAACTTCACCTGGCTCGACGACGCCCAGCAGTGGGTGTGGACCACGTTCAACGACTACCAGTGGGACCTCGACTGGTCGAACCCCGACGTCTTCTGCGAGATGTTCGACGTCATGTTGTATCTCGCGGACCTCGGCGTCGACACTCTCCGTCTCGACGCGGTGCCCTTCATGTGGAAGCGCGAGGGCACCGACTGCGAGAACCTCCCCGAGGTGCACGTTCTGCTCCGGACGCTTCGTGCGCTGATGGCGGTTGCCGCACCGGCCACGATCTTCAAGGCCGAGGCGATCGTGCCGCCGGATCAGCTCACGCCCTATCTCGGCGCCGGAGACCCACCGCAGCACGAGTGCGAGCTCGCCTATCACAACCAGCTCATGGTGCTGCTGTGGAGCAGCCTCGCAACGGGTGACGCCCAGCTCATGTCGAACTCCTTGCGCCGAGTGGTCGACATCCCAGCGCATGCGTCGTGGGTGACCTACGTGCGGTGCCACGATGACATCGGCTGGGCGATCACCGACGAGTCGGCCGCGAGCATGGGATGGAACGGCTTCTCGCACCGGAACTTCCTGAACTCGTTCTATTCGGGAGCGTTCTCGGGTTCCTTCGCCAGGGGGGCGATCTTCCAGTTCAACGCCGAGACCGGCGACGGGCGGATCAGCGGCACCGCTGCCTCGTTGTGCGGCATCGAGCAGGCACTCGAATCGGGTGACCCGGCGGAACTCGATCTCGCGTGTCGGCGACTCGAGATCTGTTACGCGGTCGTTGCATCGTTCGGTGGGATTCCGCTGCTCTACATGGGTGACGAACTCGGGCTCCGCAACGACCCGTCGTACGCCGACGATGCCGTGCTCGCCGACGACAATCGCTGGCTGCATCGGCCGCGTATGGATTGGGCGGTGGCCGAGCGGCGGCTCGAGCCAGCGTCGCTCGAGCACCGGTTGTTCGCGATGTTCAGCTCGCTGTTCGCCGATCGCGCCTCGACGCCAGCCCTGCACGGCAGCGCTTCGGTACGGGTGCTGGCGATGCCCTCGCCGTCGTTGTTCGGCTTCGTCCGAACCCACCCCGTTGCCGGCCGATTCGCGATGGTGGCCAACTTCGGCCGAGAGCGCGTGCTCGCCGACCTCTCGCAGGTCGGGCTCGACGGCTGGCGAGCGGTCCGAGCAGCCGGCGTCGGGCTCGAGGGGCCGGAGATCGCCCTGTCGCCGATGGGGTACGTGTGGCTGACCACGACCGACTGAACCAGTACGACCAGAACAGGGAGACCCGACCGTGAACGAGCGCGAATGGTGGCGTGACGCCGTCGTCTACCAGCTGTACGTTCGGTCGTTCGGCGACGCGAACGGGGACGGCGCCGGCGACCTCGGCGGCATCATCGAACGGCTCGACCACCTGGGCGACCTGGGCGTCGATGCGGTGTGGCTCACCCCCTGCTACCCGTCGCCGCAACACGATCACGGCTACGACGTCGCCGACTACTTCGACATCGAGCCGATGTACGGCACGCTGGACACCTTCGACGAGTTGGTCCGCGCTGCGCACGGCCGGGGAATACGTGTGCTCATGGATGTGGTCCCGAACCACTGCAGCGACCAACACGAGTGGTTTCGAGCCGCCCTGCGCGCGGCCCCCGGCAGCCGGGAGCGGAGCCGGTTCTGGTTCCGCGACGGACGTGGCGACCGTGGCGAGCTCCCACCCAACAACTGGCGCGCGGTGTTCGGCGGTCCGGCGTGGAGCCGCGTCGTCGAACCCGACGGCACACCCGGTCAGTGGTATCTGCACACGTTCACCCCGTGGCAGCCCGACTTCAACTGGCACGACCCCGACGTCGTCGACCACTTCGAACGGATGCTCACCTTCTGGTTCGACCGCGGTGTCGACGGGTTCCGGATCGATGCCGTCACGGTCGTCGGAAAACATCCCGATCTCCCCGACGCGCCGCCTCCTGGTGATGGCGTGGCCGAGACCGACGTGTGGTCGCACAACCCCTACACGGTGTTCTGGCCGTCGGCGCACGACATCTGGCGCAGGTGGCGCACGCTCGTCGACGAGTACGAACGGACGCACCCGGGGCGTCAACTGGTCACGGTCAGCGAGGCGTACACGGCACGACGTCCCGATCTCCTGCTGACCTACGTTCAACCCGACCAGTTCCACCAGTCCTTCGCGTTCGACCTCATGTTGAGTCCGTGGACGGCAACGACGATCCGCCAGTCGATCGCGAGCGTGATCGATGTGTTCGTCCCCGTCGGCGCATCTCCCGCGTGGACCCTGAACAACCACGACACGCAGCGCGCGGTCACTCGCTACGGCCGCGCGGACGCCGCCTCGCCGGACAGTTGGACCGGGAACAACCTCGTGTACACCGACGCGCCGGTCGATCTCGCCTTGGGAACCAGGCGGGCCCGCGCGATGGTGCTGTTCACCGCGGCGTTGCCCGGGACGTTGTACCTCTACCAGGGAGAGGAGCTGGGGCTCCCCGAGGTGCTCGACATTCCGGATGGCCGGCGGGAGGATCCGATCTTCCTTCGAACCCAGGGCCGCGAGATCGGACGCGATGGATGCCGCGTGCCGCTGCCGTGGACGGCAACATCGGCCAACGCGTACGGTTTCTCGGTCCGTGACGTCGAGCCGTGGCTGCCGCAGCCGGCCGGGTGGGGCTCCTACGCCATCGGACCCGAGACCGACAGTGCGACCTCGATGCTGACGTTGTACCAACAGATCCTCGACGCTCGCAGGCGTCTCGATCCGGTGGCGCCACTCGAGTGGATCGACCTCGACCACGATGCCCTCGTGGCGTTCCGGCGCGGTGATGTCAGCGTCGTGCTCAACGTCTCGCCCACGCCGGTTGCATTGGGTCCCGAGGTCGGTCTCGAGCCCGACGTCGTGCTCGCATCCTGGGTCGGGGATCCGTTCTCCGGAGCGCTCCCCGGCGATGCAGCCATCTGGCTGCATTGTCCGGCCCCGTGACGGTTCGTCAGCCGAGGCGTCGGAGCTCGGTGTTGCGCCAGTAGGTGGTGGCCACGACGGCGAAGCCGATCGCAGCTGCGAGGCTGATCGCGTTGCCGGTGCCGACACGCGATGCGACGATGCCCAGCACGAGTGCGCCGAACCGCCTGGATCGTCACCATCACCGCAGGGTTGATCGTCAGGCTCGCTGTCAGGAGGAGCCCGAACAGCGTCTCGAGATGGACGTCGTCGAGCACGTGTCGCACGTCGAGCCTCCCAGCCCAGCTCGCCGCCGATCGGGCTGGAGCGCCAGCAGCGAGCGCGCTAGAGCGGGGTGGTGATGTCCACCACGAGTCCGGCGTGATCGCTCGGCCAGATGGCATCGACGCCTGAGCCCGCCAGGGTGTTGCCGATCAGACGGGCCGCGATCGGATTGCCGACCGGTTTCGGTCGTGGCCACGACACGAGCACGTAGTCGATCCGGCGGTTCGGCCATGCGCTGTCGGCGGAGTACGGATTGTCGCGGGTCCACGTCCAACCGGGTCCGCTGCCGACCTGGTCCCATGCGTCCGAGAGCACGATGCCGCTGACGCCGGGTTCGCGCCCGGTGAGCATGCGGACCTCTGTGCTGTCGGGCACGGCGTTGAGGTCGGCGCCGATGATCAGCGGCAGATCGAGGGTCGGATCTCCACGCCACTCGGACGCCAGTTCCAGGAGCCGACGGCATTGGCGCTGACGGACCGCAGAGTCGTCGAAGCGGTGGTCGAGATGCGTCGACGCAATCGGCCAGGCACCCCACGGTGTCTCCACGGTGACGGCGACGACTCGGCGGTGACCCGGGGATCCGTCGATCCGGGGGAGCGCCTCGTCGCCGAGCGGGCGGGCGGGCCAACGCGAGAGTACGGCGTTCGTGAAGCCGATGTCCGATCGCCCGATCGGTGTGCTGCTGACGGCGTGATATCCGAGTTCGTCGCCGATGATGCGCGCGACACCGTGACCGCTCGCCGTGGCCCACGCCTCCTGCAGGCACAGCACATCGGGAGCAGCGGTGCGGATCGTGTCGACGATGGCCTGCAGGCGTCGCTCCCAGTCGCCGAAGCGCCACCAGAGGTTCCACGTCATCACTCTCATCGTCATGGACACATCCTGAGCGAGCCGGTGCGCCGCTGAATGCGTCGCCCGCGGTCAGCCGTGGACGGGAGGGATGCGATCGGCCCAGGGAGCTGCCGACTCGAGTTGGGACGCCAGGCGAATGAGCAACGCTTCGTCGTCGATCGGCCCGACGAACTGCACCCCGATCGGCAGGTCGGCGCTGCTCCAGTGCAGCGGGAGCGACATCGCAGGTTGGCCGCTCACGTTGAACTGGGCGGTGAACTGCAGGATGCTGGTGAGCCGCTCGGTTCCGAGTTCGGGATCGCTCAGCCAGCCGATCGGAGGAGGCGGCACCGCGATCACCGGGCTGACCAGGACGTCGAAGTCGTCCCACCACGCGTGCATCCGCCGCGACCATGCGTGGATCCAGTTGACGGACGCGATGTAGTCGGCTGCGGTCACCGCGCGCCCGATCGACCCCATGATCCAGTTGCTCGCTTCGACGTCGTCCTCGACGATCGGGCGCCCGATCGATTCGCCCATGTTGACGAAGTCGACGGCCGTGGCGACCGCGACGATGGTGACGAAGTGGCGCGAGAGATCATCGTCGAAGAACGCGTCCGGTTGCGCCACCGACACGTCGTGGCCGAGTGATTCGAGCAGGGCGCCGGCAGATTCGACCGCCGCGACGCACTCGGGATCGGTCTGCACACCTCGGTGGGTTGGTGCGAGGCCGACGCGCAGCCGACCGACGTCGGCGCCGACCTCGTCGGC
>JBGSII010000336.1:0-7482 GCA_041742555.1 Ilumatobacteraceae bacterium | reverse complement strand
CTCGACGATCGGCTTGACCGCAGCGATGTCGTACGGGGCCACGCCGACGGCGTCGACGGCGACGTCCATGGCGCCCTCGGAAACCAGCATGTGCTGCCAGAAGTCGCCGATGCCACGTGAGCGGCGCGCCCGTTGCTGGAGCCGGATGAGCGCGGGCGTCAGACCCAGCCGATCCCATCCGTCGTTGTGGGTGACGCTCACCTGCGCCTCCGCGAGGTCATCGATCGTGGACACCACGATCGGCCGGCGATCGCCGAACACCTCCATCTCGGCGCCGAGCCCGAGCCCGCCCCACCACCGCCGCCCGAGCGCCGGAGCCGAGACGACACCGAGCACCGCCCCTCGGTCGGCGTGCACGAGTGCGATCAGCGTCGCCCAGATCGGGATGCCCCGCACGAAGCCCGACGTTCCGTCGATCGGGTCGATCACCCACTGCCACGGTGAATCCAGCGAGCCCTGGGGGCCGTGTTCCTCGCCGAACGCGCGGTGGCCGGGGCGTTCGCGCAGCAGCCGCTCGACGACCAGGGTCTCCGCCCGGCGGTCGATCTCGGTCACCTCGGTCCGGTTCTGCTTCCAGTCGAGGTCGAAATCAGCCTCGTGGAAGTGCGGAAGGGTGAATGCGTCGGCCGCGTCGGCGACGTCGAGTGCGAGCGCCAGCTCGTGGGAGAGGTCGATGCCGAGATCCATCGTTCAGACCTCCTGTGCGGCGGACGGGAAACTGGGTCGCCGTTTGCCCTGCAGGGCGGCGAGACCCTCCGCGGCGTCGGGTCCGAGGAAGTTCAGCATCTCGTAGGCGAGTGACGCCTCGAAGTTCGGCAGCGCCTGGCGCATCCAGTGGTTCAGCGCGCGCTTGGTCATTCGGGTGGCGTCGACCGGTCCTGCAGCGAGTTTCTCTGCGATCCCCAGCGCCGTCGGGAGGACGTCGTCGGCCGGCACCGCCTTGGAAACGAGGCCGATCCGCTCGGCCTCGCGCCCGTCGAGGAAGTCAGCGGTCAGCAGGTAGTACTTCGCCTTCGCCATCCCGCACAGCAGCGGCCAGATCGCAACCGCATGATCGCCGGCAGCCACCCCGATGCGGATGTGCCCATCGGTCAGCCGGGTGTCCTCGTTGATCACGCTGATGTCGGCGAGCAACGCCACCGCGAGCCCCGCACCGACAGCGACGCCGTTGATCGCCGACACGATCGGTGTGTCGCAGTCGATCATCGTGCGCACGATGTCGCCCGCCTCCTTCATCACCCGGATCGTCTGGGTGTAGTCGCCCACCTGCTCGGCGATCCAGCCGAGGTCGCCGCCGGCCGAGAACGCGGTCCCGGCGCCGGTGACCACCACCGCGCGCACCGACGGATCCTCGTCGACCGTCCGGAAGACCCGGGAGAGCTGGAGGTGCATCTCGGGACCGGTCGCGTTCAGTCGATCCGGATCGTCGAGCGTGATCATCAACACGCCGTCGCTGGGCCGATCGAACCGCAGGTGTGTGTAGGAGGCGTACGGGTCGAGCGAATCGGTCACGACCCGAACCCTACGCAACCCGTGATGGCGCCGCCCGATGCCTCACCCGAACGTGAGGCGAGCTTCGATCTCGCCGTCGTGGATGGCGCCGGTCGGCACGAATCCGCGGGCGAGATACATCGGCTCGGGCGAGCCCTTCCCTGGGACCCACGACACGAGGAGCGCGCCGTCACCCCACTGCCGACACTGCTCGACGACGAGGTCGATCACACGACTCCCGATCCCGCGCCGCTGGTGCATCCTGTCGATCAGCAGCCGCCACAGATATGGGTCGGGAAGCGGCCCCGGCTGTGCCCGCGCCACCATCACGAACCCGACGAGATCGCCGTCGGCCACGACGGCCCGGTACCAGGGGATCTCGATGACGCCGTTCTCGACCGGAGGGATCAGCGCTTCGGCCAGCGACCTCACGACCGGTGCGACGAACCGCTGCTGGGAGCGGTGGGTGGTCAGCGCGATGGCCGCGGCTCGGTTGAGGTGGGTGAGCTCGACCAGCTCGACCGTGTCGGGTCGTGTGCGGGGCCGGTCGCGCCACGCTTCTCAGTCGGCGCGGGTCATCCCGTACAGCCAGTCGTCGGAGTTCTCGTCGCCCACCCAGAACGACGAACGGGTCTGTCCCTCGAACAGCATGCCGACGCGCTCGAGCACCTGTGCCGACGCGGTGTTGTCGGGATGCAGCATGGCTTCCACTCGCGTGACACCGAGGTCCTCGAACAGATACTCGACCACCGTGGCTGTCGACTCGACGGCGTAGCCCTTGCCCCAGGCGTCGCGGGCGAGGGTGTAGCCGATCTCCGCTGTCCGTCCCTCCCACGAGAGCTTCACGACGAGGTCACCGAACACGGCGGTGTCGGCCTGATCGGCGATCGTGAACATCCACCACTCGTCGTCCATCGGGCCGTCCATCGCCATGACGTCGGCGATCAGCGCTTCGGCGCGATCCAGCGGATAGGGAGGGATCCACGTCTGGTGGCGAGCGACCTCGGGGTCGCTGCGCCGGTGCGCGAGGTGGATGGCATCCGACGGTTCGACCGGACGGAGGAGGAGCCGATCGGTCCTCAGCCTGGGCGCCGCCACGACTACTTCGAGCGAACGACGGCCTCGACGCTGTCGGCGTCGAGGCCGAATCTCGACAGGATCGCGTCCGACTTCGGATCGTGCGGGATGAACTTGGTGGGAAGTCCGAGGACGGTGACCTCGGCGTCGGTGCGCAACGCGCACACCGCGTCGGCGATCGACATGCCGACGCCGCCGTCGCGGACCCCGTCCTCGATCGTGATCACCTGGGCGTGTGCGGACGCGTCGGCGATCATCGCTGGGTCGAGCGGGGCGCAGCAACGCGCGTCCCACACGGTCACCTCGATGCCATCGGCGGCGAGTGCTGCTGCGGCGGCCTCGGCGACCTCGAGCATCTTGCCGATGGCGATGATGCACGCTCCTGATCCCGAGCTGACCTTTCGCGCAGACAGGCCCGAACCCACTTCCGATTCGGTCACCTGGCGCGCGGCGCCCCGCGGGTACCGGATGGCGACGGGGCCCGCGTCGACGAGCGTCGTCGCATCGTGGAGCATCTGGGCGAGCTCCTGCGCGCTCGACGGGGCGAGCACCCGCATGCCGGGCACCTTGGTCAGCAGGGCCATGTCGTACACGCCGTGGTGGCTGGCGCCGTCGGGCCCGGTGATGCCGGCGCGGTCGAGGCAGAAGATGACCGGCAGTCGATGGAGGGCGACGTCGTAGACGACCTGGTCCCATGCGCGGTTGAGGAACGTCGAGTAGATCGCGACGATGGGTCGCAGGCCGCCCATCGCCATGCCTGCGGCTCCGGTCACCGCGTGCTGCTCGGCGATGCCGACATCGAAGAAGCGGTCGGGGAAACGCTCCTGGAACGGGAGCAGCCCGGTCGGGCCGGGCATCGCGGCGGTGATCGCGACGATCCGGTTGTCGGATTCGGCCTCCTTGAGGATCGCCTCGGCGAACGCCTGCGTGTAGCCGGTGGAGACCGCCTTCGGGGGACCCACCAAGGGGTCGAACACGGGAGCGTCGTGCAGGTGCTTCTCGTCGTCGTCCTCGGCCGGCGGGTACCCGCGACCCTTCTGGGTCAACACGTGCACGAGGATCGGCCCTTCGGCCGACAGTTCGATGGCGTTGTGGAACGCGTGCTCCATCTCCTCGATGTTGTGGCCGTCGAACGGGCCGACGTAGCGCACACCGAGTGCTTCGAAGAACGACGGCGGCTGGAGGAACTCGCGCACGCCTGCCTTGAACGCTTCCATTGCCGATCCCGCCTGATGACCCACGACGGGGAGGTGCTGCAGGAACTCCTCGAGGCGGCGTTGGCGGCGCACGTACACCGGGTTGGTGCGGATGTCGGTGAGAGCGTGCGAGAGCTTGCCGGTCACGCGATCGGAGACGCTCGGGTGATTCGCCTGGATGTCGCGACCCTGGGCGCTCGCCGAGAGCATCGACACCGTGGGTGCGTACGACCGGCCATTGTCGTTCAGGACGATGATGACCTGCTTGTCACCGTGGCCGATGTTGTTGATCGCCTCGTAGGCCATGCCACCGGTGAGCGATCCGTCGCCGATGACGGCGACGATGTGACGGTGGGGATCGGTGCCGAGGTCACGCGCGACCGCCATGCCGTAGGCATACGAGAGCACGGTGGATGCGTGGCTGTTCTCGATGTAGTCGTGCTCGGACTCCTCGCGGCTGGGGTAGCCGGACAGGCCCCCTTGTTGACGCAGGTGCTCGAACTGCTTGCGGCGGCCGGTGACGATCTTGTGGATGTAGGCCTGGTGGCCGGTGTCCCAGAGGATCGCATCGGTCGGTGACTCGAACACGCGGTGCAGGGCGAGGGTGAGTTCGACGGCGCCGAGATTCGAGCCGAGGTGACCGCCGGTGTCGGACACCGCGGAGACGACGAAGTCACGGATCTCGCCGGCGAGATCGCGCAGCTCGTCGTACGAGAGATCCCGCAGGTCGGCGGGTTGGCGGACTCGCTCCAGATACATGCGTCCGCGACGCTACCTCCGCTGCCGTGCCGGTGCGTGATGGGCCCGTACAGTCGGCTGCATGACGATTCCCCCAGGATCCCCGTTCGACCTCACCGGCCACGTGGCGCTGGTCACCGGCGGCAACGGTGGTATCGGGCTCGGGATGGCCGACGCGCTCGCCGCGCACGGTGCCGACGTCGCCATCTGGGGCACCAATCCCGACAAGAACGACGCCGCGATCGAACAGCTCGGCCGCCACGACGTCGAACTGCTGTCGATCGTGTGCGACGTGGGCGACGAGGACGCGGTGGTGCAGGCGGTTGCCGACACGCTCGGCGAGCTCGGCCGGATCGACTCCTGTTTCGTCAACGCGGGCATCGGTGGCCAGGCGCCCAGCTTCGTCGGCATGACCTCCGAGGAGTGGCGGCGCGTGATGCGGGTCAATCTCGACGGAGCGTTCTTCACTGCTCGCGAGGCCGTCAAACACATGGTGTCGCGGCATGCCGACGGTGACGAGGCGGGTGGTTCGGTCGTGTTCACGACCTCGGGCTCGGCGTTCTTCGGCCAGCAGTCTGGACAGCACTACGGAGCGTCGAAGGCCGGTGTGAACTCGATGATGAAGGCGATCGCCGTGCAGCATGCACGCCACGGCATCAGGTGCAATTCGGTGCTGCCGGGTTGGATCGAGACCGACATGACCGCCGGCGCATTCGGCTGGGACAAGTTCGTCGCCAACGTGCTGCCGCGGGTGCCGATGCGCCGTTGGGGCACGTCCGACGACTTTGGCGGCCTCGCCGTGTACCTCGCAAGTCGCGCGTCGAGCTACCACACCGGTGACGTGATCACCATCGACGGCGGCTACCACTCCTTCTGACCGCCCACCCCTCCCCGTTTGTGTTCGGAGTTGGATGACCCGTCCCATCCGAATCCGCACGCAAACGATGGGGCTTGGGCATCGCGGCGGGGCGGTGGTGCGGCGTCGTAGAGTTTGGCGATGTCCGACTCGCAGCCTGCAGCCTCGCGCCCGCCTGCCATCGCGCCCGGCCACGTCGCGGTGATCACGGGAGGGGCGAGCGGGATCGGCCTCGCGGTCGCCGAGGCGATGATCGCCGAGGGCATGAGCGTCGTGCTCGCCGACATCGATGCACCCAAACTGCGCGATGTCGAGGCACGACTCAGCGAGGACGGCGCGAATGTGGCCACGATGGTGTGCAACACCACGGCCGAACCGGAGGTGAACGCGCTGATCGAGTTCGCTGTCGAGCAGTTCGGTGGCGTCCACGTGATGTTCAACAACGCCGGCATCGGCGGGGTCGGCGATGCGTGGGTCGATCCGGTCGAGCTGTGGAACCGCGTCCTCGACGTCAACGTCCTCGGTGTCGTCTACGGGATCCGGGCGGCGTTGCCGGTGATGCAGGAACAGGGTGTGGGCCACATCGTGAGCACGGCGTCGCATGCCGGGCTCAACGGCGCCCCGGGCATCGCGCCGTACGTCGCAAGCAAGCATGCCGTCGTGGGGCTCAGTGAGAGCTTGTTCCTCGAACTCGAACTGATCGGCTCACCGGTCGGCGCCAGCGTGCTGTGCCCGGAGTTCGTCAAGACCGACCTGATGGGCAAGGAGCCCGACGCCGTCGAGTCGCCGATGGCGCAGTTGATCAACCAGGCGCTGCGGGCGGGTGTCGACGGTGGAATCCCGGCGAGCCAGGTGGCTGTGGACGTCGTCGCAGCGATCAAGGCCGGACGGTTCTGGATCCTCACGCACGACTCCACCCGTGAGGCCTCGGTCGCTCGCGTCCAACGGGCCGCCGACGGGGTGAACCCGCCGATCGGCCTCGCGATCGAAGATCCAGAGAGCTGACCAGACGCGGATGGGTACGTCCACCTCGTCGTTCGGCGTCGGCAAGCGCGAGTCGCACGACTCGACGGACTTCTACGCGCGCTTCGCGCCGCCCGAGGTCAGCGACGACGACACGCTCGGCGAACCCGGCGAACTCGACGTCATCCATCTCGGTGACGCCCGCGCCATGTCCGCCGTGCCCGACGCGTCGGTCGGCCTGGTCGTCACGTCGCCGCCGTACTTCGCCGGCAAGGAGTACGAGACCGCCCTGGGAGAAGGACACGTCCCGGGCGACTACCTCGACTACCTGTCGATGCTGCGCGACGTCCTCGCCGAGTGCGTTCGCACCCTCGAGCCCGGCGGACGCCTCGCCGTCAATGTCGCCAACCTCGGACGGCGCCCGTACCGGAGCTTGGCCGCTGACGTCACGACGATCCTGCAGGACGATCTCCGGCTCCTGCTGCGTGGCGAGGTCATCTGGCAGAAGCAGCGCGGCGCCAGTGGATCGTGTGCGTGGGGGTCGTACCAGTCGCCCGCCAACCCGGTGCTGCGCGACACCACCGAGCGCGTGATCATCGCCAGCAAGGGTCGCTTCGACCGCGTCGGGCGGTCTGCACAGCCGGGCGAGCCGGGCGGTGCGACCATCCCAGGCGACGAATTCATGGAAGCGACCCTGGACGTGTGGGAGATCCCCGCCGAGAGCGCCACTCGCGTCGGGCATCCGGCACCCTTCCCCGTGGCGCTGGTCGAGCGATGCATCCAACTGTTCACCTACGACGGCGACGTCGTGCTCGATCCGTTCATGGGGTCCGGCACCACGGCCGTCGCTGCCGTGAACACCGGGCGTCACTACGTCGGTTACGACACCGACGCCGACTACGTCCGCCGGGCACGCGAGCGGGTGGCCTCGATGGTGCCGGTCGCCCCAGGTGACCGTCGGACGCTGAAGGAGCTGGCGCGCACCCTGCTCGACGGTGCCGGCTTCGTCGACCTCGAGGAGAGCGCCCGTATCGCTCCAGGGGTCACCGTGAGCTTCCGTGCCGTCGGGCCGGATGGGGTGACGCGACTCTTCGAGCTCGGAGGTGTGCACACCCCGGCCCGCCCGGGCCTGTCGCGCCTCGACGCCGTGTGGCGCACGAT
>JBGSII010000335.1:0-8940 GCA_041742555.1 Ilumatobacteraceae bacterium | reverse complement strand
CCGACACTGGCGTGCGCGCCGCTACCCGTTGCGTCGCTGCCGCAGCGGCGGCTTCCCGCTCGGCCGCCGCACGCTCCGCCGCTTCACGAGCCGCGCGTTGGCGATCGAGCTCATGCTGCACCTGAGCGTCGATGACGCGCCGCTGCTCGACCTCGGCGAGGCGAACCATCTCGGCCTCAGCACGCGCCTTCAAGTCTTCGAAGTTCGCCTCTGCTTTCACCGCCTCGTCTTGGCGACGTTCGAGTTCGGCCTGCGCGTCGGCGATCTCACCCATCAATGCGTCGAGCTCGTCGAGATCCACCGCAGCACCACCCCGCGCAACCGACGCGAAGTGCTCCGCCGTCAACGCCTCATTGGCATCATCGAGATCGACCAGCAACGGCATCGCCGCGCTGCCCCCATTGACGAAACTCCGCGCCGCCAACGCCTGCAATTGCACCCTCATCTGATCCGCCTGCGCATTGGCCTCATCCAACGCGACCTGTTGGCGGTCGACATCGATCGCCAACTGATCCAGCGTGGACTCAGCATCGAACATCGCCTGCGACGCCTCGTTCGCCCGGTCACGCGCCGCCTGGATCTCGCGCGCGGCCTGCTCGGCCTCGGCCCCACTGTGCGTTGCCTGCACTCCCCCAGGGAACACCGCAACAGCCAACAACGCCGTCACCACCGCGACCATCCGACCGGATCGGCGGACGAACCACCGCTGCTCTGACACCATGTCGTAGAACGCTACCGCAGTGTTACGGTTCCATGACGCGCGAGGTAAGTCATCGGCACGTGCGCGACCGATGTCCGGCGGTCTCGCCCGGCGCAGTTTCGCCGCCTCTTGCGTCGACTCCGACACAACGTCGTAGTCTGAGTCATCGAGCTTTCATTCGCCCGAGACACGAGAGAGGACACGATGGCGGCCGCAACCACGAGATCGGAGAACGCCGGGTCGCCGGCGCGGCAAGGAGTGGCATTGGCGTCGGCGGTGGTCACCGGACTTCTCGTGGTGCTGGCCGTGTCGTGTGGCGGCTCGTCCGATTCGGAGTCGGCTCCGCCGAGTGCACGGGGCGCCGAGCTCTACCAAGCGAACTGCGCGTCGTGCCATGGCTCCGACCTTCGCGGCACCGAGCTGGGACCGTCGCACCTGTCGATCGTCTACGAGCCGTCGCATCATCCCGATGACAGTTTTCGCTCCGCGATCGCGAACGGGGCGGGCCAGCATCATTGGAACTTCGGGAACATGCCAGCGGTGCCCGGCCTCAGCGATGCCGATGTCGACGAGATCATTGCGTTCATCCGCTCCGAGCAGGAACGCGAGGGATTCGAGCCGTATGAACGACCCTGAGCGGTGCTGTGGCCGCACCCACCAGGACGCCGCCACCAGTGCCGAGCGGTCGTGGCGATGAACCGACCGTCGCCGGCGACAGTGGTGTTTCTCGATCTCGTCCGTTTCACGTCACTCGCCGACATCCACGGCGACGTCAGCGCAGCGGACGCTGCGGACACGCTCGCTCGCACCGTGCGCGGATCGCTTTCCGAGAATATGTGGCTCGTGAAACTGCTCGGCGACGGCGCACTGGTGATTGCCGAGCGGCCGGCTGACGGGCTCCGTACGGCGGCGAGCGTGGTGGAACGGTTACACGACGGCTCGACGGGGCTCGACGTTCGCGGCGGCATCCACTTCGGTCCCGTCGTGTGGCGTCACGAGGACGTCTTCGGCACAGCGGTGAACCTGTCGGCCAGGTTGGCCGCGCTGGCCGATTCCGGCACGCTCGTCATGACCCGTGCAGTCGCAGAGCACGGCGCCGACCTCGGCCTCGACGCAACACCACTCGGAGAACAGATCATTCGTGGGCTACGGACGCCCGTCGAAGTGTTCCGCATCGATCCGTGCCGGCACGACGAGGCCTGGGTGATCGATCCGGTCTGCGGTATGCGTCTTCGTGAGGTCGACGCGCTCTCACCGCTGGGACGTGTCGGCTTCTGTTCGACCCGTTGCCAAGCGCTGTTTCGGGCCCAACCGGAGCACGAGGACGGGGCGCCTGCCGAGAGCTGATCGACGCGTGTCAGCGGACGAGCAGCACGATGGCCTGGCGCGTCGGCTCGGGTTCCGGGGCGCACGCTTGGGCCGTCGGCGGGTACGGGTTGATCGCTTCGCCGACCGGTCGCACCTCGAAGTGCAGATGCGGGCCTCCGGCATTGCCGGTGCTCCCGACGTAGCCGATGACCTCGCCGAGATCGACGTCACGACTCTCGCCCTCCCACTCGTCGAGATGCGCGTAGAAGAACTTGTCACCGTCGGCGGTAGTGAGCCAGACCGACTTCCCACCCGCTCCGGTGTTCTTGAACTCGGCAAACCCCGCGAGCGTCGCGACGATGGGCGTGCCACGGTCGGCCAACATGTCGACGCCTTCGTGACGGCGCCCACCCGAACGGGGGTCACCCCAACTGTCTGAGAAGCTCGAGTCACCGGCGACGGGACACGCCATGGCCGACAACGCCACGGTGGAGTCCGCAGTCGACGTCACCTCGGGAGCTTCGTGGGCGCTGGCCGTGGTACCGGCGGCGGTCGCTGCGAGCGCGATGGTGGAACAAGCGAGCGCGCGATGAAGTCGTGTGCTGTGGAAACGCATCATGAGATATTACGGTTTGATGTCGGAAAGCGGACATAGCCGTCACACGTCCGTCACATATGGGACGGGATGGACCGTTTGCTCGTCGGCGCGAGCCTGGGGCGTCATGCGCGAAGGGAACGTCGGAAGACGCCCAGTGCAACGCCGGTGAGCGCGACGATCCAAGCAACTGCGAGCAGGAGGCCGCCGAGCACATCGAAGCTTGGAGTGAATGCAGCATCCATCATCACCCGGACAGCCCCATGGGCGGGCAGGAACTTGCCCCAAGCGGGTGGGGCTGCGTCGAACATCGCGTTCTGCGCAATCCCGACATCGATGAACGGCAACAGCAGCAGCACGTAGAGCCCGCCGAGGCGTCCGAACAGCGGGGCCACGATGACGCCGATCATTGCGTAGGTCCACGCGACGAGCACGTTGGCGAACACGAACGTCGGCCACCGAGCGGCGTCGAAGCTCGCCGCTGTCACACCGATCGACGCCGCCGTCGCGACCAGCGAGGCGGCGCCGATCGCGACGAGGCGGATCGTCAGGATCTCGGTGGTTCGAAAGTGGGTGAGGGTCAACCGACGGTCGCCCTCAGCGGTGTCGAGGATGACGAAGAGGCCGACCAGCGAGGCGATGAAGCCGATCGTGATCGGCACCATCACTGCGCCGTGGACATCGGCCATCGAGATGATCCGGATCGTCGAGCCGTTGTCCTCGAGTCGAACCGGTGTTGGGGTGGACGGAGTGATCGCGACCGAGGTGGTGATGAACACGACGGGCAGTCCGATGATCAACAGCCACAACACGCGCATGCGACCGAGCTGCACCAACGCCAGGCCGAGTCCGATGGCGAGTCGCCGTCGTCGCTGCGTCATCGGCAACGTCGGCGCGGTGGGCGACGTCGTGTGCGCGAGTACCGCACTGGCGACGACGACAGCTGCGACAGCGACCACTACCGACGCACCGAGTTGGCCGAGGTGTCCTGCGTGTCCGCTCTCGACGCCGACGGCGACCAGAGTCGGGAAGTGCAGCGGAAATAGTCGGGTCACCCAGCCGGTACCACCCATACCGGGCCCGAGGAAGACGTCGAAGAACCAGATGAACATGACGATCAACGAACCATTGATGTCCGAGCGAACGATGGCGCCGACGATCACTCCGATTGCGACGTAGATGACCGCCGCAAGGATGGTCGCACCGATGACGGCGGGGTCTACCGCTGCGTCGGTACGAACCCGCAAGGCGATCAACGAGGCGACAGCTGCAACCACGGCAAGGAGCCCAACGGAGGCCAATCGTGAGGAGACCACGGCTCGTGCAGCACCGTGCGCCCGAGCCAGGCGACGGTCGGCGTGCCGCGAACTCGCGACGTGGAAGAAGCCAGAGATTCCAGCGAGCGCCGCTGCCGCCCAGCCGGCCGTCGCCACCTCGATGTTGCCGATCGCCGCCGGTCCTCCGAGGATCTCGGAGAAGTCCGACAGCACGCCACCCGTCAGGCTCACCAGCACGATCGGGACCGTGATGAGGAGTGCGACATTGACCGGTCGACGCACGAACTCCACGATCCATCGCCATGCGAGCGACCATGTCACCGGACGACCGCCTTGCCATCGACGAGGTCATAGATGCGATCGAAGCGCTCCTCGTCGGCGATGAAGTGGCTGATGATCAGGAGCCCGGATCCCTGGTCGCGGATCGACTCGGTGAGAACCCAGAACCGCTGGTAGGTGTCCCAGTCGAACCCCGCATACGGCTCGTCGAGCAACACCAGTTCGGGATCGTGCAGCAACGCCAGAGCGAGATTGAGTTTGGATCTGGTCCCGCCAGACAGCTCCTCGACAAGCGTGCCGCCGAAGCGCTCGAAGTCCAGCGTCTCGTAGAGGTCTCGTCGAGCGGCATCCAGCGCAGCGGGTTCGAGTCCGTACGCGGTCCCGAACAGTTCGAGATGCTCGTCGACAGTCAGCCGCTCGTAGACCACCGGGGTCTGCGGGCAGTAGCCGACCGTGGCCGAGGATTCGACGCGACCGGCGTCGGCACGAAGGTCGCCGATGAGCACCCGCATCAGGGTCGACTTTCCCGATCCGTTCTCGCCGACGAGTCCGACGACCTCGCCTCGGTGCACCTCGAGGTCGACGCCGCGCAACACAGGAAGGGAATGGCGTCTCGGCCAGAAGCCTCGCCGGTACTCCTTGCGGAGATCGTTCGCGACGAGGAGTACCGGTTGTGATGCCGCTCCTGCCGCGACTCCCGGAACAGTCAAATCGCTCATACGCCGGAATCTATCGATATACCACCTAGGGGCATAGGGTACTCGGTCACAACCATCGGTGGAACTCCTACCGATGGTGTACTGCCGGATACCCTGTACCCCTATGCCCGGCTATTCGCTGTCCAAGGATCAGTACCTCGCCCGCCTGCGCAAGATCGAGGGTCAGGTGCGCGGTCTCCAGCGAATGATCGACGACGACATCTACTGCATCGATGTGCTCACCCAGATCAGTTCGGTGACCAAGTCGCTCCAAGGTGTTGGCCTCGGATTGCTCGACGAACACGTTCGGACTTGCGTGCGAGATGCCGTCGTCGCCGACGATGACGGCACCAAGAAGATCGACGAGGCCATGGGCGCAGTCGCCCGCCTGCTGCGCTCGTAGCTGACCACATAACCGGCGAGGCCGCGACGTGGTGCGACTGGCGACCGGTAGACTCCTACACTATGTCGGAGTTCCTTCGCCGGTACGGCACCGTCCGAAACCTCACCGTCGCCACGCTGGGCGCCATGGTCCTCGTCGTGGCCGCATGCTCCCAGGACGACGGGGAAGCGACGCTGTCATCCGAATTGCCCGCCACCACGGTCATCGACTCCACGGTCATCGACGCCGGATCCGCGGCACTGCTCAGTCCAGCTGAGTTCGAGGACGTCATCGCGGCCGGCGATGCGATCGTGCTCAATGTCCATGTGCCCTACGAGGGCCACATCGAGGGGACCGACGCGTTCATTCCCTTCGATGAGATCGCTTCGTCACCCCTGCCGGACGACCTGAACCAGTCGATCGCGCTGTACTGCCGATCCGGGAACATGTCCGCAACGGCAACACGAACGCTGGTCGAGATGGGTTACACGGATGTCGTCGACCTCGCAGGCGGCATGAACGCATGGGTCGAGGCGGGTCGACCGCTGGAGGAATCGATCGAGAATTGAGTTCAGAAGGAGTTGAACGATGAACGGATCATTGTTGATGCAGTCCAACGATGGCTTCGGCCACATGGACGGATGGGGCGGCGGCTGGATGTGGGTGTGGGGCACCCTGATGATGGTTGCCACCGTGCTCGCCATCGTGTGGCTCGTGCGTACCATCGCCGGTCGCAGCGAGGGCCCAAACACACCGAGCGACATGCAGCGCGCCCGGTCGATCCTCGCCGAGCGCTACGCCCGGGGCGAACTGACCACCGAGGAGTACCGCGAGCGACTCGAGCAACTCACGTAGCCGCGGCTGCGCCGATCGTCTCTCTTGCATCATGTTGTCATATGGCCCCTACCCCCATAGGGTATACACGGAGGTTCAGTCATGGTCACCGAAGTCATCGTCGTCATTGCGAGCGTTGCGCTCATCGGGTTCTTGTGGTGGTTCTTCTTCGGACCGAAGCAAGCCAGCCGAGCGGACGTACGCAACGGTGTGCAAGAAGTGGACATCGTCGTCAAGGGCGGCTTCTCTCCGGACCTGATCACAGTCCGTCGAGGGGTGCCCTTGCGTTTGAACTTCGACCGTCAGGAGTCCGGCGACTGCACGTCACGTGTGGTGTTCGCCGACTTCAACGCCTCGAAGTCGTTGCCTGCATTCGGGCAGGCAACGCTTCAGTTCACGCCCGACAGAGTCGGCGCGTTCGATTTCGCGTGCGGCATGAACATGATCCACGGAAAGCTCGTCGTCGAGTCGGATGACGACCAGCCCGTCGAGGTTACGGCTGCCGATCAGTTGGAGGTCGCGACCGCGGTCGGTGTAGGGCCATCGACCACACGCGGCGTCGCCACCGAGCACGCCGAGTTCCGAGTGTCGAACATGTCGTGCGCATCATGTGTGGTCAACATCGAAACGACGCTCGACCGGATCCCGGGGGTCGATCGAGCCGAGGTCAACTACGGCGCCGAACGCTTGTCGATCGACTTCGATCCCTCCGTGGTGACCGTCGAGGAGCTCCAGGCGGCGTTGGCCGAGACCGGCTATCGCTTGACCGCACGAAACACCTCCGATGACGCGGACGCCGAAGACCGCGAGGCGGCCGACCGGCGCGCCGAACTCCGCGATCTGTCGATTCGGGTCATGATCGGCGCCGTATTGACGCTGCCGATCGCGTTCGCCGTGATGGCCATGGATCTCTTCGGGGCAAGTTGGGTTCCGGAGTTCCTGATGAACCGGTGGTTCCAACTGGCGATGATCACACCGGTGATGTTCTACAGCGGATGGCCGATCCACCGTGTCGGGTGGCTCACGCTGCGGCATCGCACCGCCGACATGAACACCCTGATCACCATCGGCACCACCGCTGCATACGCGTACAGCGTGATCGTCACCGTCGTGCCATCGGTGGTGCCTCAAGATCTGCGGGAGGTCTACTACGAGGCGGTCGGGGTGATCATCACGCTCATCCTGACGGGCCGCCTCCTCGAGGTTCGCGCCAAGGCAGGAACCGGCGAGGCAATCCGCAAACTGATCGGCCTGCAGGCGAAGACCGCGACCGTGATCCGCGACAGCGTCGAGGTCGAAATACCGGTGGGCGACGTGGCCTTGGGTGACGTCGTCGTCGTGCGTCCCGGCGAGAAGGTGCCCGTCGATGGCGTCATCATCGACGGACGCTCGACCCTCGACGAATCGATGGTCACCGGCGAGTCGATTCCAGTCACCAAGGCCGTGGGCGACAACGTCATCGGCGCCACGATCAACCAGACCGGAGCCTTTCGACTGGAGGCGACCCGCATCGGCGCCGAAACGATGTTGTCGCAGATCATCAAACTCGTCGAACAGGCACAAGGCTCGAAGGCCCCGATTCAGCGGCTCGCCGACCTCGTGTCGTCGTACTTCGTGCCGGCGGTGATGTTCATCGCCATCACCACCTTTGCGACGTGGTTCGTCGTCGGGCCGACGCCAGCATTCACGTTCTCGCTTGTCGCCGCGGTGTCGGTGCTCATCATCGCCTGCCCATGTGCGCTCGGGTTGGCGACACCGCTGTCGATCATGGTCGCCACCGGCAAGGGCGCCGAGAACGGCATCCTCGTGCGGTCGGCCGAGTCCTTGGAAACCGCCCACAAGATCACCACGATCGTGCTCGACAAGACCGGCACGATCACCCGTGGCGAGCCTGCGCTCACCGACGTCATCGCCGTCGGCTCCGTCGACGACAACGAGCTACTCAGGCTGGTGGCGTCTGCCGAACAGTCCTCCGAGCATCCGCTGGCTCGCGCGATCGTCGACGGCGCTCGCGATCGAGGCCTCGACCTCGTCGACCCAGAGGGTTTCGATTCGATCACCGGGAAGGGAATCCACGCCTCGATCGCGGGCCGCGAGGTACTCATCGGCAACCGACGACTGCTCGAAGACGCAGGCGTGGACGTCGACGCTCTGTCGGCCGACATGGACCGACTCGCCGCGGAGGGCAAGACGCCGATGCTCGTCGCGATCGACGGGACGCCCGGCGGCGTCATCGCCGTCGCCGACACGGTGAAGGAGGAATCCGCCGCCGCGATCGGCGCCCTCCGCGAACTCGGTCTGCAGGTCGCAATGCTCACCGGCGACAACGCACGTACCGCAGATGCCATCGCCCGCCAGGTCGGCATCACACGGGTCCTCGCCGACGTGCTCCCCGAGCACAAGGCCAACGAGGTACGTCGACTTCAAGAGGAAGGCGGCATCGTGGCAATGGTCGGCGACGGCATCAACGACGCACCCGCCCTCGCCCAAGCCGACGTCGGATTTGCGATCGGCACCGGCACCGACGTCGCGATCGAGTCGTCCGACATCACCCTCATCTCGGGGGCCCTGGGAGGCGTCGTGACGGCGATCACCCTGAGTCGAGCAACAATGCGAAACATCCGTCAGAACCTCTTCTTGGCGTTCGTCTACAACGCCGTCGGCATCCCCATCGCCGCCGGCGTCCTGTATCCCTTCGTCGGTGTGCAGCTCAGCCCGATGATCGCGGCTGCAGCGATGGCGGCGTCGAGCTTGTCGGTGGTCGGCAACGCCAGCCGTCTGCGGCGTTGGCGCCCGCTCGGTATCGAGGTGCGTGAGACGCCGAGGTCGCAGGCAACGAGCGACCACGCCGATTTGTCGGCGAGCGC
>JBGSII010000334.1:0-7159 GCA_041742555.1 Ilumatobacteraceae bacterium | reverse complement strand
AGCGGCGCCCACCCATCGGCTCCGACGAACACGGCGATCGCCAGCGCCAACGCCCCGGCCCACGCCGGCCAGAACAGCCGGGTGCGGAGCAGTTCGGCCGACGCCTTGCGCCACGGAAGCACGGGGGCCACACCCATCAGGAACAACAGCATCAAGCCGATCGGCTGCGACAGCCTGTCGAAGTACGGGGCGCCGACAAGCGTCTGTCGATCCTGCAGCGCCTCGACGAGGAGCGGAAACAGCGTGCCGAGCAGGACGATGAACGCCCACACCGTGAACAACACGTTGTTGGCCAGGAACGAACCCTCACGTGAGAACGGCGAGTCGATCGATCCCGGCGATCGCAGCCGATCACCTCGCCACGCGATGAGGCCCAACGACACCACGACCACTGCGCCGAAGAAGGCCAGCAACCAGTTCCCGACCGGTCCGTCACCGAACGCGTGCACCGAACTGAGGATGCCCGATCGGGTGAGGAACGTCCCGAGGATCGTGAGCGCGAACGTGGCGACGAGCAGGCTCAGGTTCCACACGCGCAGCATCCCGCGCCGCTCCTGCACCAACACCGAATGGATGTAGGCCGTGCCCGTGAGCCACGGCAACAGGGACGCGTTCTCGACCGGGTCCCACGCCCAGACCCCCGACCAACCGAGCACCTCGTAGCTCCACCATCCGCCGAGCAGGATGCCGATGGTCAGGAACGCCCACGAGAACAGGGCCCATCGCCGCGTCTCCATCAGCCAACCCTCGCCGAGACGCCCGGTGACGAGCGCGGCGATGGCAAACGCGAACGGCACGGTGAATCCGACGTACCCGAGATACAGGATCGGTGGGTGGAACAGCACCAGGATGTGGTTCTGCAGCAGCGGATTGGGACCGGGACCGCTCGTGACCCCGGGCGCCCCCGCCGCGAAGGGGTCTGCCGGCCCGAAGCTCAGCATGGCGAAGAACGCCGACACCACGAACATCACGATCAAGGCCCACGCGACGAGGACGTCGTCGGTGCGTTTGCGGAACCTCCAGGCCACCGCTGCCGTGAAGCCGGCGAGGATCAGTGCCCACAGCAGGATCGAGCCTTCGAGCGCTGACCACATCGCTGCGACGTTGTAGAGCGCCGGTGTGTCGGCTGATCCGACCTGCTGGACGTAGGCGAGCGAGAAGTCGCGGGTGATCAGCGCCCGCTGCATCATCACGACCGCCAACACGATGCCACCGAAGGCGATCCATGCGTACAGCGGCCCCTGCTTGAGCAGCTTTCGGTCGTGCTGACGAATGCCGTACAGCACCGCGAGCGCTCCGAACACCGACGCGGCCAGCATCAGCAACAGACCGGCGCGCCCGAGCGCCGAGTTGATGCTCGCCGCGAACACCATCAGGCGGCCGGAGCGTCAGGACAGCCGGCCGCTGCCGCGTCGGCCACCCGCTCGTCGTTGACGGCGACGTACTCGTCGGAGTGCTTGACCTCGACACGATCGCCCAGCAGCGTGCCGTCCTCGATCACGCCGTGCACGACCACCGGGATGCACTCCTTGAAGATGCCACCCGGCTCACCGTCGTAGCTGACCGGCATCGTCTCGCCGTTGAACGAGATCGTGAACATCGTGGCGTTGGCGACGCGTTCGACCGACCCCTCGTCGACGGTCCCCTGGAGCCGGATCCGTCGGTCCTCGTCACAACCGCTGCGATCGCCCACTTCGTCGACGTTGCAGTAGTAGTCGACCGCCTGCGTGAGGAACTGGGTGACGATCACGCCGCCTGCGATGACCACCAAGCCGAGCACCAGCAACGGGAGCCAGTTGCGCTTCGTGCGCTTCGATCCCTCGGGGCCGACCGGTGCACGGGGCGACAGGTCCATGTCGATCGCGTCGTCGTTCATGCTGTGTTCATTCTGGTCGGTCAGAGCCAGTACTTGTCCGCGTCAGGGACCTGTTTTCCGAGTCGCCGTCCGGCCCGGACGACTCGCCATGACATGAAGGACACCGCGAGGAAGGTGAGCACATAGCCACCGATGATGAAACCTGCATCTTCCATCAGAGAGCCCCCGACCCTTCGCGGGCGACCTCGCCGGGTCCTGCCTCGGCGCGCCGGGCCGCCAGCGCATCGTCGAGGCCCCGGTCGTCGAGCAGATCCTCCATCGCCATCACCCTGGTTCGATGCATCACGAGCCACACGTACAACAACGTGAACGCGATCACCCCGACCAACAGGCTGAACAACATCAGTCCGTCCATGCTGACGTCACCGTCGGTGCCGAGCACGGTGGCCTCCTGGTGCAGGCTCCGCCACAGACGAACGCTCCAATGGACCAGGGGGATCTCGAGCACGGCCAGCATGCCGATGACCGCGCTGCGACGTGCCCGCTGCTCGTGAGTGCCGCCGAGGCGCCGCACGGCAAGGTAGCCCACGTACGTGACGAACAGCAGTGCGGTCGTGGTCAGTCGGGCATCCCACTGCCAGAACACACCCCACGTGAGGCGGCCCCACATCGCACCGATCACCAGGGTGACCGCGACGAACGCGGTTCCGATCTCTGCGCTCGCGCCGGCGAGGCGGTCCCAGCCGAGCGACTTCTTCCCGAAGAAGTACACCGCCGAGGCCACGGCCGTGACGATGAAGGCAAGGTACGCGATCCAGATGGTCGGCACGTGCACGTAGAGCAGGCGGACCCTCTCGCGCTGGTCACGATCCTCGGGCGAGAATCCGAGACCGAAGGCCACCAGCCACCCCATCGCGACGATGGTGGCGACCCCGATGACCCTGGTTCCGCGAGTGCCCGTCCCCGCGCCGCTGGTGGGTGGGGCCTCGGCCGGATCGGTCTGGCTGAGCGTGGGATCCGTCGTCGTCATGTTCGATTCCTGCAGTGGCTGGGGGTGGGAGTTCGCTTCATTCGTCGATCAGCGGGCCGAACGCCAGTGCACCGCCGACACCGAAGGCCACGGCGAAGACGGCCAGCAGGCCCACCCAGGGCCAGCCGTCCGACACCACCGCACCTGCCGTGCCGAGCGCTGCTTCGACCGCTCGTGTTGCTCCGATCAGGACGGGCGCCACCGCGGGGAACGTGAGCAGCGGGAGCAACGTCTCGCGACCCGTGAACCCTGCGGCAAGGCCTCCGTACAGAGTACCGACCGCGGCGAGTCCGCACGTCGCGGAGATCAGGGTTGTGACGAGCAGCACCCACCCGCCTGCCGGGATCGTCTGGCCGTACAGGACGACCGCCGCGAACAACAACACGACCTCGAGGACCACTAGTTGGACCCCGAGGGCAGCGGCTTTGCCCAGGTAGATCGCCCTCGGATCCACCCCGGCGACCCGCAGCGCGTCGAGTGCACCATCGGCGGTCTCGACCGCGAACGCTCGCTGGACGAGCACCAGCATCGAGAACATCGTGGCCAGCCAGACGAGGCCAGGAGCGACCCGCTGCAGCACCGAGTCGGCGTCGAGCGCAAACGCGAAGATCACCATCGTGACGCCCGCGAACGGCAACACCTGGTTGACGAAGACCCGGCTGTTCCACTCGATGCGCAGATCCTTCGCAGCGACGAACCGCGCGATCCGCAGCGCGCTCACGTGGCGACCCCGGCGGCCGGGGGGTTCCCCGAGCCCGGGTCTCGGGGATCCACGTCGTCGATGACCGCATGGACTCGTCCGCCCACGACGTCGACCGTCCGAGTCGCGAGCGAACCGGCCCGTTCGAGTTCGTGGCTGGCGACGAGCATCGTGGCGCCCGAGGCCGCTGCCTGGCGCAGCGTCTCGTCGAGTTCGTCACGCGCCGACGCATCCAGGCCGGCATGGGGCTCATCGAGCAACCACAGTTGGGCTCGCCGAGCGATGAGACAGGCGAGCGCAGTGCGTCGCTTCTGCCCAGCCGACAACTTGCTCACCGAGACGCCAGCGAGCCGACCAGCGACGTCGAGACGCTGCATCGCACTCTGCATCTCTCCATCCGACGCGCCGACGGTCGATCCCCAGAACCGCACGTTCTCGGCGACGGTGAGGTCGAGGTACAGCCCGTTCTGATGACCGAGCAACCCGACCGTGCGGCGAATCGACTCCCGATGGGTCGCCAGATCGAGGCCGAGCACGGCGCCGGTCCCTCGCACGAGGGGAACGAGCCCGGCGCAGAGCCGCAAGAGCGTGGTCTTGCCGGCTCCGTTCGGGCCGCGGAGCAGCACGATCTCACCTTCTTCGACCCGCAACGTCGCTCCGGCGAGCGCCGGGAACTGTCCGAGCACGGCGACCGCGTCATCCAGCTCCACGACCGACATGGACGACACGCTAGGAGATGAAGAGACCGTCAACTCCTGCTGCCGCGATCCGACGGAAACCTCACGCCGCTAGCTTCGTGGCCGTGTCGGACGTCGAACCTGAGGTGTCGCGCCCCGATCGGGTGCGCAAGTTCGACCGTCCGCCACCACCCCGCGACTGGCGATGGTGGGTGGGAGGCGTCGGCAAGACGCTGATCGCCGTCGGGCTGCTGCTCTTCGGATTCGTCGCGTACCAGCTGTGGGGAACCGGCATCGAGACCGCCCGCGCTCAGAATTCGTTGGAGAACGAGTTCGAGGATCTGTTGGCAGGGACACCGCCGAGTACGGCAGTCCCGATCGACGCCGGCCCCGGTGGCTCGACGCCGCAGGACTCGATCCCCGACGGCGCGGCGCCGGCGGTACCAGCTCCGGTGGCCGGCCTGCCGCCCGTGGTCGAAGGCGACCCGGTCGCGCGCATCGAGCTGCCCCGAATCGGCGTCGACAAGATCGTGGTGGCCGGCGTCGACAAGAACGACCTGAAGAAGGGACCGGGCCACTATCCCGAGACGCCGCTGCCGGGTCAGCTCGGCAACTCGGCGATCGCCGGTCACCGCACCACGTTCGGTCAACCGTTCTTCGACGTCGACAAGCTCGAAACCGGTGACGAGATCATCGTTACCACGCTGGCGGGGCGGTACGTGTACCGCGTGACCGGGCAGGAGATCGTGTCGCCCAGCGACTACCAGGTGATCGCGACGACCGATGCGACCGTTGCAACCCTCACCCTCACGTCGTGCCATCCCAAGTACACCGCACGCGAACGAATCATCGTCTTCGCGGAACTCGATGCGAACGCGTCGACCGGCGCGGTCACCCAACCGACGATCAACTACGGGCGGCCGCTCGACGACACCCTGGATGCGCAGGACGTCGATCCGACGAACACGGTCGTCGACCCCGAGACGACCATCGACCCGGACACCAACAGCGTGGACGATCCGACGTTGACATCGGTCCCGGTCCAGGTCGACGACGCGCAGATCAACGACGGGATCGCCGACGCGTTCTCCGAGGGATGGTTCAGCGACCCGGGGGCGAACAGCCAGGTCCTGATGTGGGGCATGCTGCTCGCCGCGATCGGCGTCCTCGCCTACCTGATCAGCCGCAGGACGAGAAGGGACTGGGTCGGTCTGCTCGTCGGCATCGTCCCGTTCATGATCGTCCTGTACTTCTTCTTCCAGAACGTCAACCGGCTGCTCCCGCCCAACCTCTGACGTCATCGCATCGCGGAGCGATCCACGCCACGATGTCGCCGGGTCGCTCAGCGCCCGGTGAACTGCGGGCGGCGCTTGTCGAGGAACGCGGTGCGGCCCTCTTCGGCGTCGCTGCTCGCCCAGGCGGCGGTGCGGGGCCGTCTCGAAGTCGTCGTCGGGGTCGGGTTCGCAGACGGCGCGTTCGAGACCGAGCTTGTGACCGGCGATCGTCAGCGGCGCCAATCGGGCGAGCTCGTGAGCCCACGAGATCGCGTCGTCGAGCGTCCCAAGGCGATGGACACCACCGGAGGCGTGCAGCTGTTCAGCCGTGTAGGTCTGCGCCGCGAGCAGCATCGCGCGAGCGATCGGCGGGGAGAACTCCGATGCGAGTCGCCGGATCGTCCAGTGGTCGACCACGAGACCGAGTTTCGCCGCCGGGACCCCGATCGGGCTCGTCGGCGTGGCGACCCTCAGGTCGGTGGCGATCGCGAGCTGGGCGCCTGCACCCAGCGCCGGTCCGTCGATCGCTGCGATCACCGGGACGGGCAGACGACCGAAGCCACGCAGCACCGAGGCGAGATCGGTGGCGAACTGGCTCTCCTCGACTCCGTTGAGATCCGCACCGGCGCTGAACGCAGGTGGCTTGCCGGTCAGCACGACGGAGCGAATTGCATCCGGGCTGCGCGACTCGATCCCAGCCTGGATGTCGAGCAGTTCCAAGAGCGTCGCGCGATCGACGGCGTTGCGCCTCGACGGCCGATCGAGCGTGATGATCGCGACGAATCCGTCGTGAGTGAGATCGACCGTCATGACCCGAAGCGTCGCACTCGTAGCATGACCCGACTGTATGTCGAACTCGCCGACCCCGCCCGATGAGACCGACCCGATTCGCGCCCGGCGCGCGCAGATCGCGAGGTGGACACTGCTCGCCAACCGCGTCGGCTACCTCTTCGTGGCGCTGGCGATGGCGTTGTTCTTCATCGCCTTTGCGGTCGGATTCTCGCCGACGATGGCGACGCTCGTCATCGTCTCGTTCGTGATCGGCTGCGTACTGCTCGCTCCGTCGATCATCGTCGGCTATGCCGTCAAGGCCGCCGAACGCGACGACCGCGAACGCGGGTTCTGAACCCGCCAACTCGAATTCCGCAACTCGTCGGCGGGCGTTACCATCGGGTAACCGATGTCCCCTCGACTCACCGCACACGCCCGCCGCGAGCAGATTCTCGAGGTTGCCCTCGAGGTGTTCGCCTCCAACGGCTTCCACGGCGCATCGATGAACGACGTAGCCGACGCCGTCGGTGTCACCAAGCCGGTGCTCTACCAGCACTTCGATTCCAAACGTGACCTGTATCAGGCACTGATCGACGAGGTCGGCGCCCGGCTCCTCGCCAACATCGCCAAGGCGGCCGCGGAAGCGACCGACGGCAAGAGCCAGACCGACCTCGCGTTCCGTGCGTACTTCCGGTGGGTTGCCGAGGATCACGATGCGTTCCGATTCCTCTTCGGTTCGGGCACGCGACGCGACGACGAGTTCAACGCCGCCGTCACGCGCATCACCGCAGAGGCGGCCAAGGCGGTCGCTCCGTTGATCGCCGTCGACATCGACGAGCGCCATCGCACGACGATCGCCCACTCGCTCGTCGGCATGGCGGAGGGGGCGAG
>JBGSII010000333.1:0-3622 GCA_041742555.1 Ilumatobacteraceae bacterium | reverse complement strand
CCGGGCCTGCTCGATCACGAAACGCAGCCGCCGCCAGACGTCGCGGGCGTCAGGCCCAGCGAGTGCGAGGTCGAAGACGCGTCGCTCGTCGGCGATCGAGGCGAGCAGGTCGGCCGCCGACGAGGTACCGACGCGTTCGGCGACGGATCTGATGTGGGCGATCGATTCGGCGACGGGATGGTCGTGGAGTTCCGTCGGCGGCGTCGACCACAGGTTCCACGTGCCTCCGCCCGACTTCCATTCCCACAGCTCGATGTCGCTGCAGCCGTAGAGCGGACTGCGAAGCGTTTCGACGAGCGCGAGCGTGTCGGTCGGGTCGTCGGCGGCGCGCAGCGCCAGCAGGAGCTGGCGGATCTCGGTGGTCGCGTAGACCACGGAGGAGTTCTCGGCACGGTAGGCCAACTCGGCTCGGCGAAGTTCGGCTTCCAGCGACGGCAGCGAGATCCGGGTGGGCAGCAGGATGCAGATGTCACCCGGGCGACACGGCCGCAGCCGGTCGAGCGTCTCGTCGAACACCGGCCAACCGTCGGCCAGTGCCGTCGATACGGTTGCGGTGACATCGGCCGCTTCGCGAAGGCGGAGCACGTCGGCTGACCCGATCTCGCCGGAGCGCTGATTCGCGGCGAGATCGTCGTGTCGTTCGACGCCGAGCAGCGACACGCTGCCGTGCGTGAGTCGGGGTGCCGGCCGGCAGGCATCGAGTGGCTGGAATGCTGGTTGCGTGTCTGCCTCGTAGGTGATGAGACGGCCGAACACGTCGTTGGCGAAGTCGATCACGGCGCTGGTCGAGCGGAAGTTCGCCGACAGCCGCACGTTGTCGGCGCCGACCTGGTCGGCAGCTCGCAGGTACTGGGAGATGTCGGCGCGCCGGAACCGGTAGATGGACTGCTTCGGGTCGCCGACGATGAAGAGCCGACCTGACAGCGGTCGGAGATCTCGCCACGAGCGGGGCCCGGTCGGGTCGGACGCAACCTCCTGCGCCGGGTCGTCGGGATCGGAGGTGAGGCGGACGGCGATCTCGAGCTGGATCGGGTCGGTGTCCTGGAACTCGTCGAGCAGCACCCGTCGGTAGCGCTCGTGCAGGAGCCGACGAATGGGGGCATGGTCGGTGAGCAGGCGGCGGGCGAGGACGAGCAGGTCGTGGAACTCGAGCTGTCCCGCTGCGGCCCGGCTGGTGGCCCCGTCGAGCACGAATCGGCCGATGATCGCGCCGAGCAGTACCCGGCGGTGTCGTTTCACGCCTTCGAGCACCTCGTGGGCGAGCCGGCCGAGTTCCACCTCGTCGGCGCGAAGCGCCTCGAGCGCGTCGGTCCCGCCGAGGGCGCTCGTCCACTTGGCCTTGGACCCGGGGAGGTTGGTGCGCTCGGACCACCCGCCGTACTTGTCGTCGAGTGCCCAGATGGCCTCGAGCTGCGTGCGCAGGCTTGCGCTGCGAAGGCCCTTGGCAGTCGTGACGATGTGGGCGACGAAGTCGGCCTGCGTGTCGTCGTCGGGCACCGGCGTTGCTGCGATGTGTTCGACGAGCCGTTCGATGGAGTCGGTGTCGAGCACGAGCGGACCCGGGTCGGTGGTGTCGACACGATCGACGACGAGATCCCAGTTGGCTCGAAAGTCCTCGGCCATCCGCCTGGCGCCCTTGTCGACACCGAACCCGTCGAACTCGCACAGCTCGACGAATGCCCGTCCGCCGGCGATCAAACCGGCGGACGGCTCGGCCTGGTCGAGCAGGTCGTCGAGCAGATCGTTCCACTGCTCCTCGAACGCGAGGCCGCTCTCCAGCTCGTCGAGCACCGTGAAACCGGGCGGGAGGCCGGCCTCGATCGGGAAGTCGAACAGGATCCGGCGGGCGAACGAGTGCAAGGTGCCGATGGGGGCGTGGTCGAGTCGCTCGAGCGCGGCAGCGGTCTCGGCGCCGGGGGCGGACTCGAGACGCTGACGGGTGCGGCTGCGCAACTCGGCGGCCGCCTTTTCCGTGAAGGTGATTGCGGCGATGGAGGTGATCGGGATCCCCGAGCGGACGAGGTTGACGATGCGCTCCACGAGCGAGCTGGTCTTGCCGGCACCGGCGCCGGCCTCGACGAACAGCGTGGCGTCGAGGTCGGATCGGATGCGCTCGCGCGCGGCCTCGTCGGGCGGTGGCGTGGAGTCGGCAACGGAACTCGACGGCGCAGTCACGCGTCGACCTCGACCGCACCGAGCCAGGGTGCGAGGCGGGGATCGTGCTGCTTGCGTTCCCACTCGGCCCATCGCTCGGCGGTACCGAGCCCGTCGGGCTCGCAGTAGTGGCAGCCCACGAAGAAGCGCCACCCCGGCCGTTCGGGTCGATTGGGGAAGTAGCCGGTCTCGATGCCGGCGACGACGCGGGCCAACGCCTCGCTGACCTTGGCGTCGACCTCGGTGCTCATCGTGAACCCGGGTCGGGCGTAGCCCCCCTTGCGGAGCAGGCCGTATTCGGCGTGTACGGGATTGTCGGGTTCGCCGAAGCGGGCACGGGCGGCCGCGGCGTAGCTGGGCAGTTGGAAAAGCGTTCCGCCGACGGTCGGGTCGTCGGGGGACATGTCCTTGAACTTGTCCTTGCCGCCGGACTTGTGGTCGGTGACGACCAGGGATCCGTCGCGGGTTCGGTCGACCCGGTCGATCGAACCCTTCAAACGGATCGGTCGGCCGTCGGGTAGCACGATCGCCGCGTCGTCGTCGGTGCCGAACACGAACTCGGACGCGAGCACTGTCGATCCCCGTTGCACGACGATTGCGCTGTCGTGGTCGAGCCACGTGAGTAGATCGTCGAGCATGCGGGCGCGCTCGTCGGCCCAGAACGCCGGGCGACCGGTTCGCCCGCGGCGCTCGGTGCGCTCGCACACCTCGTCGAAGCAGCGTGTGAGGCCGTGTCGGTGTTCGTCCGTCCACCCGTCGGGCCCCGGTTGCGCGAGCGCGCCGTCGACGACGGCGCGGTGGAAGAGATCGAGTGCCGCGTGGTGTGCGGTCCCTCGATCGCGGGCGGTGATGGTGATCTCGGCACCTGGCTCTTCGACCGGATCGACGTCGAGGAGATAGTGGTCGAAGTAGGCGTGCGGACAGGCGGTCCACGATTCGAGTCGGCTCGGCGACACGACGTCGTCGAGCCGGGGAAGCTGCTGCCCGGACAGGTCGCCGTCGTAGGCGGTGAGTGCGTCGCTGCGACGAGCCTCGATCATCCGCAGGCCGCGCTGAACGACGGCGTCGGCGGAGTCGCCGGGGTCATCGAGGGGGTCGTCGAGCGGAGGATGAAGCCGACCGCGCAGGAGATGCTCGAGCGGGCTCGCAGGGAACGACACCGAGGCAACCCCGGCGTGGTGCGATGCGATGGCCCGGGTGTCATGCGCCCACGGGCCGATCCATCGGGACAGCTCGACCGACGACGTCGAACGCAGATCGCCTCGCGGCGCGGTGACGGTGACGTCGGCGGTCGCGAACATCGCGAGTAGTGCCCGGTGGAGCCGTGTCGACCGAGCGTCCGCGGTGGGGAGACCGGCCAGGACACGATCGGCGTCGGACAGCAGCGGATCGCTGGTGGGGCGTGGTGGCAGGAGTCCCTCGGCGGCGCCGAGGATGATCGCGACGTCGACGTCGAGGCCGACCGCGC
>JBGSII010000332.1:0-2323 GCA_041742555.1 Ilumatobacteraceae bacterium | reverse complement strand
GATCCTGCCGTCGCCGACCGAGCTCGCCGACTCGGGGTGATCGCCGACGAACTGGTGCGCAGCAGCACCTGGATCGTCGGCGGCGACGGCTGGGCGTACGACATCGGGTTCGGTGGCGTCGACCACGTGCTCGGCAGCGGGCGCAACGTCAACCTGCTCGTGCTCGACACCGAGGTGTACTCCAACACCGGGGGCCAGGCGTCCAAGGCCACACCGCTCGGTGCGGTCGCCAAGTTCGCGATGGGTGGCAAGCCGACCGGGAAGAAGGACCTCGGTGCGATCGCACGTCGGTACGGCAACGTGTACGTCGCGCAGATCGCCATCGGCGGCAGCGACATCCAGACGGTCAAGGCGCTCGCCGAGGCCGACGCGTGGGATGGTCCGTCGTTGATCATCGCCTACTCGACGTGTATCGCCCACGGCATCGACATGGAGACCTCGATGTCGCATCAGAAGGACGCCGTGAAGTCCGGCTACTGGCCGCTCTATCGGTACCGCCCGACCACCGACGAGCACGAGCATCCCTTCCAGCTCGACTCTGCGGCCCCGAGCATCCCGCTCAAGGACTTCGCGCTGAAAGAAGCGAGGTTCTCGATGCTCGCTCGGTCGGATCCGCGACGTTCTGCCGAACTCCTCGACCTCGCACAGCAGGACATCGACGAACGCTGGCACTACTACGAGCAGCTCGCCGGCGTGGAGCGGGCGCTGCACCATCCTCACGTTCCCGACATCGAGGCCCAGGCGCTCGATGACGGGACCGGTGAACCCGACGACGGAGGTTCCGACGATGCCTGATCTGCACACCACCTACCTCGGGCTGTCGCTGCGGTCGCCGATCGTCGCCTCGGCCGGCCCGCTCACCGGCCAGCTCGATCGGATGGTCGAACTCGAACTCGCGGGCGCCGGCGCCATCGTGCTCCCGTCCATCTTCGAAGAGCAGATCGAGCACGAGACCACGGAGATCGATCGGCTCTACACCGTGCACGGCGAGAGCTTTCACGAGGCGACGTCGTTCTTTCCTGAGGTCGACGACTACGGCTCGGTGATCGACTCGTACCTGGAGTTGATCGAGAACGCGAAGGTGGCCGTCGACATCCCGGTGATCGCCAGCCTGAACGGTGCGAACATCGGCGGCTGGGTCAAGTACGCCAAGCTGCTCGAGGACGCCGGTGCCGATGCGCTGGAACTCAACCTGTACACCGTGGCGGCGGATCCGGACATCACCGGGGCCGCACTCGAGGCCGAGCATCTCGAACTCGTGGCGTTGGTCGCCGAGGAGGTGGACGTGCCGATCGCGGTCAAGATCTCGCCGTACTACTCGTCGGTGTCGTCCTTCGTCGTCGGGCTCCAACACGCCGGCGCGACGGGCGTGGTGATGTTCAATCGGTTCTACTCCCCAGATCTCGACCTGGAGACACTCGAGGTCGCGCCGCGGATCGCGCTGAGCACACCCGAGGAGTTGCGCTTGCCGCTGCGCTGGATCGGGATCCTTCGCGAGCATCTCACGATGTCGATCGCCGGCTCGACCGGCGTGCACTCGGGTTTCGATGCCGCCAAGCTGATCCTCGCCGGGGCCGATGTGGCGATGACAACGTCATCGCTGCTGCATCACGGGCCATCACACCTTGCGACGATCGAGGCGCAGCTGCGGGACTGGATGGTCGAACACGACTACGAATCGGTGACGCAGATGCGCGGAGCAGTGGCCAGCCATGCCGCGGTGGATCCGGCGGCGTACGAGCGGGCCAACTACATCGGCAACATCGCGACCTACACGAGCCGCTTCATCGGCACCGGCGACGTCCCCCTCGCCCGCCCCCGCTGACACACCCTGTCCTTCTGGACCCGACCCCGAGAGACAGGGTGGCTCCGGGAGACCGGGTCAGCGGGACTAACAGACGGCGCGAACGTAGGGGTACGGGTTGACGGCGCGGCCGCCGCCGGGGTGTACCTCGAAATGGAGATGGTTGGCGGTGGTGTTGCCGGTGGCGCCGACGTACCCGATCACCTCGCCCTGTGACACGCCACGGCTCGACCCCTCCCACGCACTGAGGTGTGCGTAGAAGTAGCGCGTCCCGCTGTTGCCGTTGAGCCACACCGAGTTGCCACCGAGCCGCGTGGTCTTGAACTGGACCGAGCCGGACTCGACGGCCACCAACGGAGTGCCACCGGGCGACATCATGTCGACACCCTCGTGGCTGCGACCGCCCGAACGAGCAGCACCCCAGGTGTCGCCGAAGGCGCGGGGTCCCGCCACCGGGCACACGATGCCCCGTCCTGCGTTCGACGGCGGAGGACTCACGGGCGCCGGGGCCGGAGCGGG
>JBGSII010000331.1:0-5603 GCA_041742555.1 Ilumatobacteraceae bacterium | reverse complement strand
GCCTTCAGCAGCGACGACGACACGCTCGAGCACGTCGTGTCCAGCACCTCAGCCGGCGGCGTCACGCTGAACCACGCGGTGCTCCACCTCGCCGTGCCCGACCTGCCGTTCGGCGGTGTCGGCGAGAGCGGAATGGGTTCGTACCACGGCAAGTCCGGCTTCGACACGTTCAGCCATGCGAAGGCGGTGCTGAACAAGCCGACCCGTCCCGACCCCTCGCTGATGTACCCGCCGTACACCGCCGTGAAGCAGAAGATCCTCCACAAGTTCCTCTGACGCGCTCTGCCCATCGCCACGTTTGCGTGACACTTCGGGTGGACCGGGTCACCAGAAATGTCACGCAAACGTGACTACGGGAGCTACTGGGGGGTCCAGGGCGGGGCGTCGGGGTCGCCGCGCCAGTAACGCAGGCGGAGCTCGGCCTCCGGACGCGCCCGGGGATCCTCGATCGATGCAGCGACGCGCATGAGCGTGGCCGCGACCAAGCGGAGTTCCGCGACCGCGATCGTCGTCGGATCGTCGGCGAGCGAGCGGCCGTAGCCGCGTGCGAACTCGTCGTACTCCCCCGGCCGACCGCCCCACCGAGCGGCGAACGAGAGCATGGGACCGTGGTCCCACCCCGGCGATGCGAGGCACAGCAGATCCCAGTCGATGAGCACGGGTCCGTCCGCCCTCATCAACACGTTGCCGGGATGCACGTCGCCGTGGCAGACGACGACCTCGTCGAACTCCTGCCAATGACGGTGGCGATCAATCGCTGCCTCGAGACCGTCCCGAGCGCCTTGGCCGAGCCCCGGACCGGCACGGTCGAGCAGCGCGTCGAAATTCCACCACGGGAAGACCGCCGGCGACGGCAGCGGCACGGCCGCCGGAAGCGACGCGGCAGCGGTGTCGTGAACGCGCCGCACGAGTTCACCGACCTGCACCCAATCGACCGGCCGCTCACCCGTCTCGATCCGCTCCCACGCCGTGACACTCAGACCGTCGACGCGAACGACATCGTCGCGACGCGCTCGTGGCACCGTCACGCCTCGGTCCTGCCAGAACCGCGCGAGTTCGAGCGACACCTCTGCGGGAGCGGTTGGTGCGCTCACACGCAGCACGACCGGCCCAGCGACGAAGATGGCGTTCATCCCGGCCCGCACCAGCTCTGGTTGGTCGAACCCCCAGGTGCTCGCCGCCGTCATCGCGGCACCTGCCGCCGTCTCGAGGTCGGCGACCGGACGATCGACGTAGGCGTGCGAGGCCGTGGTCACGAGTCGGCGAGCACGTCGACACCGGGGTTGAGTCGTGCGGTCGGGTCGAACTCGTGCTTGATGCGATCGTGCAACGAGCGAACCGTCGCATCGGCATCGCGAACCGGTGCGGGTTGCGAGTGGTGGACGACACCGACGCCGATCTCGGCCACGAACGCAGCGGACTCGGCGGCGATCGATCGCACCGCGGACGGCGGCATCGACCAACGGTACGGTGGCAGGTCGGGTGGCCCGCCGGCGCAGCGGAGCCCACCCAACTCGACCTGAGCTGCGACATCGTCGCCATGGCCGTCGAGCAGCACCCAGGTGGTGTGACCGTCCCAGAGAACCGAGGTCGGCCGGTACAGGTCGGCGAGGAGTACCCACGGGTCGGACGTGCTCGTGTACCACCGCTCGTCGACCGGCAGCGGACGCGTGCGCAGAATGACGTCGGCCAGGAAGCCGAGCGTGCCGCGTGAACCGACGAGGAGGCGGCACACGTCGAAGCCACTCACGTTCTTGACCGTCGGCCCGCCTGCCTTGACCACCTCGCCAGCGGACGACACATAGCGGGCCTGCAGAACGGTGTCGCGGGCAGGCCCCCAACCGAGCCGCCGGATCCCGCTGTGGCCGACCGCGAGGGAACCACCGATCGTGCCGCCGTCCTCGAGAGCGATGCACTGTCCGTGCTCGGCGAGCGCAGCGTCGACGTCGGCGACCGGGGTCCCTGCACCACAGCAGATCGTCATCTCGGCAGGTTGGATCCAGGCGATGCCGCTCGGCGCCGTCACCGTTCGGACAGCGGGGACCGGACCTCCGCGGCTCCCGAGACCGGTGACCGTGACCGGCCCCGCATCACCCACCTGTTCGGCGAACGCCGCGACGGCCGCGTCGAGCGACGACACGATCACACCCAGGCGCCCTCGGGCACGCTGTGGATGTCACCGCATCCGGCCGGACTCGGCAACACCTTGTCTGGATTCGAGAGCATCCCGGGGTCGAACGCGCGCCGCAGATCGGCCTGTGCTGCCAGATCGACCTCGGAGAACATCAGCGGCATCAGGTCTCGCTTCTCCAAGCCGATGCCGTGCTCACCGCTCAGGACGCCACCGGCGGCGACCGACACCCTGACGATCTCCTCGCCGGCGGCGTGGACGCGCTCGACGACGCCAGGCTCTCGTGCGTCGTACACCAGGAGCGGATGCAGGTTGCCGTCGCCGGCATGGAACACATTGAGCACCAGCAGGTCGTGGCGGTCGGCGATCTCGTAGACCTGCGCGAGGACCTCGGGCAGGCGGTGGCGGGGCACGACCGTGTCGTGGAGGTAGTAGTTCGGCTTGATCCGAGCGATCGCACCGAAGGCCGACTTGCGGCCCTTCCAGAGCAGCGCTCGCTCGGCGTCGTCCGCGGCAACCCTGATCGATCCGACGTTGCGCGTCGCCGCGAGTGCCCGGATCCGGTCGATCTGCGCGGCCACCGTCGCGGGCAGTCCGACCACCTCGATCAGCAACGCAGCTGCCTGATCGACCGGCAGTCCTGCATGGATGAACGCCTCGACGGCCTGCAGACAGAGCTGATCCATCATCTCGACGGCGGCGGGAACGATTCCGTCGGCGATGATGTCGCTCACCAGTTGGGCGCCGTCGGCGACGTCGGCGAAATCGAGCAGCATGGTGGCGACGTCCGGCGCATTCTGCATCAGCTTGACGCAGACCTTCGTGGCAACACCGAACATCCCCTCGCTGCCGACGAACGCCCCGCGCAGGTCATAACCGACCGGTTCGGGATCCTCGCCGCCCAGGACCGTGATCGAGCCGTCGGGGAGCACCACCTCGACGGCGTGGATGTGAGCGCTGGTGACGCCATCGGCCAAGCAGTGCGGCCCACCCGAGTTGTTCGCGACGTTCCCCCCGATCGAACAGGTCTGCTGACTGCTCGGGTCGGGGGCGAAATGCACCCCCTGATGGGCGATCTGCGTGGAGAGGTCGAGATTGAGCACGCCGGGTTCGACCCACGCAATCCGGTTGACCGGATCGACGGAGATGATCCGGTTCATCTTCGACGTCGAGATCACGATCGATCCCGCTGTCGGCACCGCGCCCCCAGCGAGCCCCGTGCCGGAGCCGCGGGGCACGAAGGGAACCATGAACTCGTTGGCGACCTGGACGATCGCTTGGACGTCGTCGACACTCTCCGCGAAACAGACGACTGCTGGATGGCCCGACAGATTCGACGCGTCGCGCCGGTAGAGATTGACCTCGGCGACCCCGTCGCGCACCTGGTCGGGCCGCAACCGCTCGCGAAGGCGGGCGACGAGCGGCGTGGTCACCGTGGCGCCCGGTGCTCCTTGCGACGCATCACGATGACACGTCCGCTCTCGACGGGTACCCCGTCGACGAACACCTGGTCTCCAGGTGCGACATGCTCGTCGAGCGACGTCAGCCGGCCCTCGCGCCGCGCGCGGAGCTCGTCCTCGGTGTGCTTCATCACCTGGCGGCCCTCGCGGATTGCGTCGACCACGTTGACCGTGCGAGATCGCACGCTCGTCGCGGCCGATCTGGCGATCTGGGCCGGTGCGACCTGTGACGCCGTTGCTCTCACCTTCTTCTTGGCGTACCCGGCTGACGCCAACCCGGCAACGACCCCACCCGCGAACCATGTGGCACGTTTCATCATGCGCGTCTCCTCCGTCGTGTTGCCGTCGCTGCGGGGAGCGCCTCGTGGGCGCCCGAGCGCTCGTACGAATCGATCTCGATGGGTCCGAACGAGGCCCGACGAGGGGCGCCGCGCAGGCGAGCGATCGTGCGAGACGTTCCTCGAGCCAACCCCGTCGCCTTGATCATCGGCGCCGAGAACGTCGTGCGGGCGACGCGTCCGCCGACAGCGTCGCCGATCGCCTCGGCCGAGCCGAGCACCCTGTCGAACCGCTCGAGGTCGGCACGCGCCTCTTCCACCGTTGCACGCGCGTCATCGGTCGTCGCCAGGAGTTCACGGATCAGCGGCGTCGTCTCCATGCGCAGCTGATCGACTTCGCGTCGGACGTCGCGAAGCGCGTCGAGCACCCGCAGGAGCACGACCACCAGGGCCGCGAAGCCGATCGAGCACAGCACCGCGGCAACGACCAGGACGAGCTCACCAGCGGTCACGAGTCGTCCCCCTTCGGACTGTGGCGCCGAGCCATGCGTTCGCTGATCGCCGCTTCGTCGCCGTGCACACTCGGTTCGTACCACCGGCGATCGACGAGCGCGTCGGGGAGGTACTGCTGGAGCACGGTTCCTGACGCATGGTCGTGAGGATAGTCGTAACCCTCACCGTGCCCGATCGCCGCTGCGCCCGCGTAGTGAGCGTCGCGTAGGTGCGCCGGGACCTCACCGACGGCGCCATCTCGAACCGCTGCTCGGGCATCCCAGATCGCCAGCGCGCTCCGATTGCTCTTGGGCGCTACAGCGAGGTAAATGGCGGCGTGGGCGAGGTTGAGCTGCGCCTCGGGCAGTCCGACGTGCTCGAGCGCATGGGCGGCGGCGACCGCGACACTCAGCGCCGCGCTGTCCGCGAGTCCGACGTCCTCGGAGGCGAAGATGATCATCCGACGTGCGATGAACCGGGCGTCCTCGCCTGCTTCGAGCATCCTCGCGAGCCAGTACACCGCGGCGTCGGGATCGGAGCCCCGCATCGACTTGATGAACGCGCTCACCACGTCGTAGTGATCGTCACGTCCGTACCGCAGGGCCGTGGTGCCGAGTGCGGCCTCCACGTGTTCGAGTTCGACATGGCCGTATCCAGCGAGGGCGCACGAGACCTCGAGCGCCGTGAGCACCTGGCGACCGTCGCCGCCTGCGCGGTCCAGCAACAATGTCACGGCCTCGACGCTGGCAGAGGCGCCCTCGGCCTCGAGCCCGCGGTGCACCAGCGTCTCGACGGCTGCTCGGTCGAGGGGCTCGAGACGGAACAGCGTCGAGCGGCTCCGCAGCGGCGCGTTGACCTCGAAGAAGGGGTTCTCTGTCGTCGCTCCGATCAGGGTGAGCGTGCCGTCCTCGACCGCCGGGAGCAGCGCATCCTGCTGCGACTTCGAGAAACGGTGAATCTCGTCGAGGAACAAGATCGTTCCTTGGCCCCGCTCGCCGAGCCGCTGACGCGCCCGTTCGATGGTCTCGCGCACGTCCTTGACACCGGCATTGACCGCCGAGAGCTGTTCGAAGGCACGTTCGGTGCTCCCCGCGACAGCGAGCGCCAACGTCGTCTTGCCGGTCCCGGGTGGCCCCCACAGCAGCGCCGAGGTCAGTCGATCCGTCTCGACCAGCCGCCGCAACGGCTTGCCGGCGCCCACCAGATGGTCCTGGCCGACGACGTCGTCGATCGTGCGCGGTC
>JBGSII010000330.1:0-12049 GCA_041742555.1 Ilumatobacteraceae bacterium | reverse complement strand
GATCCGCTCGTCGACGAGGCGCCGGACATGCGCGGCATGTGGCAGGTCGTCGAGGTGCTCGTCGACGACCAACCGTTCCCGGAACACCCGGTGCTCGGGGCGATCCAGCGGATCGAGCAGTGTGCCGACCGGGTCACGATCACTGCGGGTGGGATCATCCACGACATGCGGTGCGACGGCACGGCGGAGCACGGTGTCAACGACGTGGCCGAGTTCGACAAGCAGACACCGATCTCGGTGGTGGCGACGTTCGAGGACGACGTCCACGTGTTGCGCCCCGTCGGCCTGCCGATCGAGGTGAAACGCTGGCGCGAGGGCGACGACCTGATGTGGCAGTACGTCGGCTTCACGTGCAGGCTGGTCCGGCTCGGCCCGCCCGAGATGCAACCGAGCTGACTACGGTCTGAGCATGACAGACGGCCACATCGACCTCGACCTCAACTCCGGTCCGCCACTCGCTGACCCGATGCTCGACTCGCTGTATCGGCGGATGCGAACGATGCACTCGCTCTACTACCAGGCCGTCGACACGATGGACCTCGAGCACGTCAACCACTTCGAACGTGAGGGGGTGCTGCCGATCGCGTTCTCGTTGTTCCACTACGTCAACGTGCACGACGGCTCGTTCATGATGATCACGGGCGAGGCCCCGATCTGGAACGACGAGTGGCGGGACCGGGTGCAGCTGACGATCGCCGATCACGGGAAGCACAGGACCGTGGACGAAATGGTGGCACAGCGCATCGGCGACTACGACGCCTACAAGGCGTACCAGCGAGCGGTGTTCGAGCGGACCGAGGAGCATCTCCGAACGATGGATCCGGCCGACTTCACCAGGGTGCTCATCGCGAAGCCGTATCCCCCGATGATCGCCAGCACCTACAGCGCCCGCTGCGCTGGTCCACAGGGCATCACGGTGCTCGACGGCTTCGAGTGCTGGCTGTACCAGCACGGCCTGCGACACATGGGCGAGATCGAACTGGCGAGAGGCCTCGTCGGTCTGGGCGGGATGACGTCGTGAGCGACATCGTGACGGTGCCGATCGTCGAGCCGCTCGGCGTGCATCATGTGTCGCTCAACGTCCGTGATGCAGCTGCAGCACTGGAGTTCTACTTGGAGATCCTCGGGCTGCGACAGCGTCACGACCGGCCTGACTTCGGCTTCGCCGGCGCATGGCTCGACATCGGCGACCAGCAGGTCCACCTGATCGAATCGGCCGTCCCGAACGACTGCGGCCAGCACTTCGCGATCCGCGTCGCCGACATCGATGCCGCAGTGTCCGGGTTGCGCGAGCGCGGCATCGAGGTGAGCGACCCGACACCGGTGGCACACAGCCGCCAGTGCTTCCTGCGCGACCCCTCTGGCAACCTGATCGAACTCCACGAACCGAGTGTTACATCTGGGGTCTGACCCCAGATGTAACACTCAGGTCGGGAAGCCGGGAACGCCGTCGTCGAGTTGGACGCCGGCGCTGTTGAGGAACCCCGACACGAGCCGGTAGAAGCCTGCGACGATCAGGAGTTCGACGAGTTCGGCGTCCGACCAGCGTTCGGTGAGCGCCAGCCACGTCCCGTCACTCACGCAGTCACCCGCCGCGAGATCGTCGGCAAGCGCGATCAGGGCACGGTCGTCGGCGCTCCACTCGTGCTCGTACGGCGACTTGGTGAGCGCGACGATCTCGTCGTCGGTCAGCCCGCACCGCTTGCCGATCACGGTGTGTTGGCCGAACTCGTAGACGGCCCGAGCGTTCCAGCCCACCCGCAGGATCACCAGCTCGCGTTCGCGTTCGGGGAGCAGCCCCTTGTTGAGGATGAATCCGCCGAGCAGGTTGAACCGCTTGAGCAACTTCGGATGGTGCCCCAGCACCCCGAAGATGTTGAGCGGGCGCCCGTCGAGCGTGAGCGCGCCGGCGAGCGTGTCGCGGAGTTCGTCGTCGGTGACATCGTCGAGGTCGATCGGTTCGATGCGTGGTTGCGTTGGTCGTTCGCTGGCCATCGGCGCTCCAAGGGATCACATCGCGGGTCTGACCCCGTCGTGATCGGTCAGGTGTGGGCGGGACTGCCCGGGCCCAGCCTTGCGCGCCGGGTCGCTGGCAGTCGAACCCACGGGCGCGTCAACCGCCGAGTGGGAGCGGATCGCTGATCCGAACGACTCGATTGGTCATCGTGCCGACGCCCTCGATCGTCGTCGTGATGACGTCGCCGTCGGCGAGGAAGCGACCCTTGGCTGCGCCGACACCGGCGGGGGTGCCGGTGAAGATCAGATCGCCGGGCACCAGGGTGGTGATGCCCGACAGGAAGCTGATCAGCGTCGGTATGTCGAAGATGAGATCGGCGGTGCTGCCGTCCTGTCGGATCTCGCCGTTGACCAAGCACCGGATCGGGAGTGCGTCGCGGTCGTCGAGGCTGTCGGTCGACACCAGGAACGGGCCGATCGGGCCGAACGTGTCGAAGGACTTGCCGAGGTCGAAGTGTGGCGGGCTGGCGGCGAACTGCGCAGGACGGTCGGAGATGTCCTGGCCGACGGTGACCCCGACGACGTGGTTCCAGGCGTCGGCGACGGCGATGTCACGGCCGCCCGTGCCGATGACCACGACGAGTTCTCCTTCGTAGTCACAGCCGGCGCTGCGGATCTCGACATCGGCGGTCGGCCCGACGAGACATGACGGGAACTTGGTGAACACCAGCGGGCTCGACGGCGCCTCCCGGCCGCCCTCGGCGACGTGGTCGAGGTAGTTGAGCCCGATGCCGAAGACCTTCTGCGGGCGCGGCACCGGAGCGCCGAGCGTGACGTCCGCGAGCAGGCCGGTCACCGTCGCGTCGTCGAGCGTCGCGGAGAGTTCCGACAGCAGGTCGGGACGCGTCAGCGCCTCCATCGGATCGGGGCCGAACATGCCCGAGGAGTGGGTGGCGAGGTCGGTGTAGTGCTCACCGTGGACGAGCACAGCCCGCCCCGCCACGTTCGCAAGTCGGAATCCCATGGAGTGTCCCTTTCGGTCGGTTCACGTACACGATGTGCCAGGCACCTCGTGTACACATCATGCACCTCAGCCGGAGGCTGCGATGAGGTCGGCCATGTCGGCCGGTTCGAGGAACTCGGCGGGGACGGGCGGGCCGAACGAGTAGAGGAACTCGTGGCCCTGCCACTCCTTCGGGCGATAGAGCTCCTGTGCCGAGATCCGATCGATGTCGGCGGTGTACTCGACGAAGGTGCCGCTCGGGTCTCGCAGGTACCAGAACCAGTTCGAGCCGATGGCGTGACGGCCGACGCCCCACACGTTGCGCTCGGGGTCGGCGTCGACCATCGCCTGGCCGCCGCGAACGACGTCGTCGATGTCGTCGACCTCGAACGCGATGTGATGTGGGAACGCGATCGGAGCCGCCTGGATCGCCAGGTTGTGGTGAACCTCGCCACATCGAGTGAAGGCGATGATCCCGGGCACCTGGTCACTGATCTCGAAGCCGAGCACTTCGGTGAAGAATCGCAACGTCGTCGGCTGATCGGGCGTGCCGTACACGACGTGAGTGAGGTTCGACGGACGTACGGGATCGTCGGTCAACACGCTGTCGGCGGGAACGTCGAACCGCTCGCCGGCGCCGGGCCGGTTGAACGTGTGCGACGTCGATGCGACCGCGTACGGGGCGGCCTCGGTGATGTCGACGAGCAGTCCGGTGACCGGTTCGGAGACCACCAGGCGATCAGCAGACGACTCGACCACGCGTCCGAGGCCGCTCCGCTCGATTCTCGTGGCGAAGCGGCCGAGGTCGTCGAGGTCGTCGGTGCCCACCCCGAGGCGCAGCAACGATCGCCTCGGCGATGGCACCAGCTCGAGCTGGTCGCCGCCGTCACGTGTCGCGAGCGCGCCATCGCCGGTGAGGCCGAACTCGTGGAAGAACGCCGTGGACGCGGCCACGTCCGGCACGCCCAGGGTGATCGACGTCAAGCGGTGGAGTGCCATGGCTGGACAAATTAGATCAGTTGATAGAGAATAGCAACCCATGCCTGCTCGAACGGTCCGAACTGCACCCGGCGCTCCTCGACGACGACAAGCGCGCTCGACCGCCACCCGCACCGCGCTGCTCGACGCCGCACTGACCGAGTTCGCGGCGCACGGCTTCGAGGGCGCTTCGACACGGTCGATCGCCGCAGCCGCCGGCACGCACCAGCCCCAGATCAACTACCACTTCGAGTCGAAGGACGCGTTGTGGCGGGCGGCGGTCGACCACCTCTTCGCCCGCCTCGACCAGGCGGTGGGCGACCACCTCGGCACGACCGAGCCGAAGTGGAACAGCCGAGACGGGTTCGCCGCCAACATTCATGCATTCGTCCGCGCCGCCGCCGGGTTGCCCGAACTCAACCGCATCATGGTGCAGGAGGCGACGATCGACTCCGAGCGACTGCAGTGGATCGTCGAGCACCACACCCGTCCCCGCTTCCGACTCGTCACCGAGCAGTGGAGGAAACTGCGTGACGCCGGCGAGGTCGCCCACATCGACGAGGTGGTGCTCTACTACTCCCTCGTCGGAGCCGCATCACTCGCCTACGTGAACGCACCCGAAGCCCGCCTGCTCGGCCATGACACCCTCGCCGACACGTTCATCCAGGCCCACGCCGACGCGCTCGTCACGATGTTCCTCGGGCCTGTGGAAGGGGGCGGGCAATGAGCACGTCCGACGAATCCGACGTCATCGTCGTCGGCGGCGGACCGGTCGGAGTCGCCACGGCACTCCTGCTCGCGCAGGCGGGATTCGTCGTGACCGTGTTCGAACGGGCGCCCGAGGTGTACGACCTCCCACGGGCGATCGTGATGGACGACGAGATCCAGCGGGTGTTCCAGAACGCCGGCCTGCTCGACGAGCTGTCGGCGATCACGACCCCGTTGCACGGAGCCGAGTTCGTCCGCACCGACGGCGAGCGCATCATCGGCGCCGAACTCCCGCTCGACGCGCCATGGCCGTTGGGGCTGCACCCGACCGTGTCCTACTACCAACCCGAGCTCGAGGCGTTGCTGCGGGCGGCCGCCGTGCGCGATGGCGTCCGGTTGCACCTCGGCGTCGAGGTCGGCGCGGTCGCGCAACACCCCGACGGCGTCAGCGTGACCACCGGATCCGACGTGCATCACGCCGCCTGGCTCGTCGCCGCCGACGGCGCGTCGAGTCGGATCCGCAAGCAGCTCGGCGTGGCGTTCGTCGACCAGGGCTTCGACCAGGACTGGCTCGTCCTCGACGTGCGGCTCCGACGGGCAGTGCCCACCCTGTCGCCCTTCGTGCAGCAGATCTGCGATCCGAACCGGCCGACGACCTACGTGGTCGGCCACGGCGAGTATCGACGCTGGGAGTTCCAGGTCCAACCGGACGACGATCGCTCCACCCTCTCCGACGATGCGACCGTGTGGAGACTGCTCGCACCGTGGCTCACACCCGACGACGCCGAGCTGGTCCGAGCGGTCGTCTACCGGTTCCATGCGACCGTCGCCGATGCGATGCGGGTCGGCCGGATCTTCCTCGCCGGCGATGCCGCCCACCAGATGCCGCCGTTCCTCGGCCAGGGGTTGTGTTCGGGCATCCGGGACGCCGCGAACCTCGCCTGGAAGCTGCGGTTCGTCGCCGACGGCCGTGCCGCGGACGCTCTGCTCGACACCTATGGAGACGAGCGCCTGCCGCATGCAGCAGGTGTGGTCGCCCACGCCGTCGACACGGGTCGCCTGATCGACGAGCTCTCGGGGCGCACACCGCAGCAGACCGGACTCGACGCCGCGTACGGCGGTGACCGGCCCTTCCCGATCCTTCGCCACGGCATGGTGCACGGCGCCCATCCGGCGGTCGGTCGACAGCTCCCCCAGCCGACGCTCGAGGGACGGCCACTCGACGAGACGCTCGGGAGGGGATTCGCGATCATCGTCGACGACGCGGCCGATCCGGGCGACATCGTCGTCGACGCCCGTTGGGCCGACCTCGCTCGGGTGATCGAGGTCCCCGCGGCGTCGATGCCGATGACGCTTCCGTCGAGGGGCGCCGTGATCGTGCGCCCCGACCGCTACGTGGCCGCCGTCTGCCACGACGCGGCAGAATTCCTCGCAGCCTCCGAAGCCCTGCTCGCGCATCTCCGCGCACCATCCACCGAAGGGACCACACCATGAACTGGGAACCGCGACACCTCGACTTCCTGCGATCACACGTCTGGGCGGTGCTCGCCACGGGACGCGCCGACGGGTCACCGCAGCAGTCGATGATCGGATACGCGGTCGACGACGAACTTCGGATCCTGGTGTCGGCGAAGTCGTACACAGCCAAGTGGAAGAACGCCGTTCGCCAGCCCAAGGTCAGCCTGACCGTCCCCGACGGGCGCGTGCACCTCGTCGTGTACGGCACGGTCGAGCCGATTGCCACCGATCCGCTGCGCGCCGAGTTGACCGCGCAGATCTTCGGCGCGCTGTCGGGCACTCCGGCCCCCGACCCCGCGTCGATCGTGCCCATGCTCGACGAACAGCAACGCGTCGTCCTGCGCATCACCCCGACCAAGACCCTGTTCCAGGAGTAGCCGAGGCCACGCTCGACGCTGGATCTCGGTGCGGTGGGTCCCGGATTCCGGGACGGAGGCCACCCAGATCGGGAGGCCTCTTCGCTCATCACAGAGCGTGCGGTTCGGGAACCGACGCGAGATTCGTTCGTAGGCTGGGGCCATGTCCGTTGCCGCCGGTCTCGACCTGCACCTCGACGACTCGTTCGCCCGCGAGCTCGTCGGCCTCCACGAACCGTGGACACCTGTGCCGGTCGCCGAACCGTCACTCCTCGTACTGAACGAAGCGCTCGCCGGCGAGCTCGGCCTCGACGTGACGGTGCTGCGGTCGGCTGAAGCCATCGCGGTGTTCGCGGGAAACGCCACACCGGCGGGCATCACCACGGTGGCGCAGGCTTACGCCGGCCACCAGTTCGGCGGGTACTCCCCCAGGCTCGGCGATGGGCGGGCGCTGCTGCTCGGCGAGATTCTCGGGGACGGTGGCAGCCGACGCGACCTGCATCTGAAGGGGTCCGGCCGCACCCCGTTCGCGCGGGGAGGAGATGGCCGTGCCGCGGTCGGCCCGATGCTGCGCGAGTACCTGATGGGCGAGGCGATGCATGCGTTGAGAATCCCGACGACACGGGCCCTGGCGGTGGTCGCGACCGGCGAGTCGATCGTTCGCGAGGTCGAGGGACGCCACGCCGAGGTTCCCGGCGCCGTACTGGCTCGCGTCGCGTCGAGCCACCTTCGTGTCGGCACGTTCCAGTACGCGGCAGCGACCGGCGACCGTCCGCTGCTGGAGCGATTGGTCGACTACGCGATCACCCGCCACGTCCCTGACGCCGCCGACGCCTCAGTGCCGGCGCTGGCGTTGTTCGACCACGTCGTGGCCGCCCAGGCATCGCTGGTCGCGCAGTGGATGGCGGTCGGATTCATCCACGGGGTGATGAACACCGACAACACGACGATCTCCGGTGAGACGATCGACTACGGACCGTGTGCGTTCATGGAGGCCTACGATCCGGCCACTGTTTTCAGCTCGATCGACCACGGTGGGCGCTACACCTACGGCAACCAGCCGGCGATCATGACGTGGAACCTTGCTCGGCTCGCTGAAGCGCTGCTGGGGCTGTTCGACGATGACGACGACCGCGCCGCCGACGTCGCGACCGCTGTGCTCCAGACGTTCCCCGAGCGATTCCGCACCGCGTGGTCGAGGGCGATGCGCGCCAAGCTCGGCATTGGTCCCGGCGGCCCATCGGCCGACACCGGTGTCGACGAGCTGGTAGCTGACCTCCTCGCCATGATGCACGAACAGCGTGTCGACTACACCTCGGGCCTGCGTTCACTGTCCGCGGCGGTGCGTGGCGACAGCGCTGCGACCCGCGCACGCTTCGCCGATCCAGCAGCGTTCGATGCCTGGCACGAACGTTGGCAGGTGATGCTCGGTGACGACCGGCGCGCGATCGCTGACGCGATGGACCGGGTCAACCCGATCTACATCCCCCGCAACCACGTGGTCGAGGAGGTCCTCACCGCTGCGAGCTGGGGCGACATCCAGGCGTTCGACGATCTCCTCGACGCGGTCACCCGGCCGTTCGACGAGCGAGCCCGCCTCGGCCGCTACGCCGAACCTGCGCCCGCCGACCACGCGGACTCCTACCGCACGTTCTGCGGCACCTGAACCACGCTCCCGCTCGTCGTTTGCGTACTGATTTCGATGGGGCGGCCCATCCGAATCGCAATACAAACGGAGACAGTCGGGCTGGGTTGGAGCGTGGGTTGGAGAGTGGGCGGTCAGCGGGCGACGCGGAAGCCGATGTTGCCGGTCGCGCTGTCCGGGGTGTTGGCGCTGCGGGCCCCAGTTCGGTACCGGTTGCAGTACGAGTCGTGGCACAGGTACGAGCCGCCGCGCATCACGCGATGGGTTCCACCTGGCGGACCGCCCGGATCGACGCGGACGCCACGAGCGCTCTCGAGCGCGTAGGTGCCCGGGGAGAACCAATCGGCGCACCACTCCCACACGTTGCCAGATATCTCGCAGAGGCCGTACCCATTGGGTGCGAACGATCGAACCGGCGCGGTCCCGGCGAACCCATCGGCCGCCGTGTTGAACTCTGGGAACTGTCCCTGGAACACGTTCATGCGGTGCTCGCCGCCGGGTTCGAGATCGTCACCCCACGGGAACCGTTTGCGGTCGAGGCCACCCCGAGCGGCGTACTCCCATTCGGCCTCGGTCGGCAGGCGGGTACCGCTCCACCGACAGAACGCGAGGGCGTCGTCCCAGGTCACATGGATCACCGGATGGTCGAGCACATCGTGGTACGAGGTGTGCGGGCCGGCCGGATGGCGCCAGTCGGCGCCTTCGACCTGGCGCCACCACGGGGCCGCCGCCACAGCGCGTGTGGGTGCGAAGTCGTCGGGAAGCAGTCCACCGAACACGAACGACCACCCGTCGGCCTCGGCGAGCGTGACGTAGCCGGTCGCATCGCAGAACGCCGCGAACTGGGCGTTGGTGACCGTTGTCGACGCGATCTCGAACGCGCCGAGTTGCACCTGGTGCACCGGGCCCTCGCCGTCGGCGGCATACCCGTCGCCTTCGGGCGCGCCCATCCAGAACATCCCACCCGGCAGCGCCACGAGGCCGAGTTCGATCTCGCCATCGCATGCACCGACCGGCTGTGACATCGCCGTCGACGTCGCCCGGACGGCATCGTCGGGACGGTCACTCGGAGGCGAACAACAGGCGCTCATCCACGCAAGCTTGTCACAGGTGGTGGAGACTGGGCCCTCGTTCGTTCGGCATCGGCGAACGCGAGGAAGGACCGACCCCATGACCAGCACGATCACGCCCGAGCGCCTCGGGAACCTGCGGGTGTGGAACATCGGCCTCGCGGTCCTGCACGCAGCGCAGGCGATCGCGATCGTCGTGCTCTCGGGCGACTTCGTGATCGAAGTCGTGTCGACCTTCCCCGAGGGCCCTCCCGGCACCCGCGTGCCCACCGCCGAGCCATTGTTCGACGTCCGCATCGGCGTCGCCATCTGCGTGTTCCTCGCGCTCGCCGCGATCGACCATCTCGTCACGGCGACTGTCGGTCGGGACACCTACGAGAACGATCTGCGAGGCGGAATCAACCGGTTCCGATGGGTCGAGTACTCGTTCAGCGCCACACTGATGGTGATCCTGATCGGTTTCTACAGTGGCATCACCAACATCACCTCGGTCATCGCGGTCGCCGGGGCGAACGTCGCGATGATCCTGTTCGGCTGGCTGCAGGAGCGGATGAACCCGCCGGGCCGTGAATCAACCACGATGATGCCGTTCTGGTTCGGCACGATCGCCGGCCTCGCGCCGTGGATCGCGATCGCCCTGCAGATCATCGGCTCGGAGACCGTGCCCGGCTTCGTCTACGGCATCGTGATCGCGCAAGGCGTGTTGTTCTTCAGCTTCGCGCTCAACCAGTGGCTGCAGTACCGGGGCATCGGCAAGTGGACCGACTACCTGTACGGCGAGAAGGTGTACCTCGTGCTCAGCCTCGCGGCGAAGTCACTCCTTGCCTGGCAGATCTACTTCCCCAGCTTGGACTGAGACGGCGTCGCCGGCGACGTGGCGCCCGGAGCTGCCACGGCGCACCCGTCGTAGTCGGCCAACCTGATGACCCCTTCTGAGCTCGGTTGCCTGACCCGGTGTGTGGGTCAGGCGGCGGTTCGTCGGTGGGGTGGTCCGGTGGTGTGGGTGGTGCCGTCGGGCAGGCGCAGGGTGAGTTGGCGGTTGGGTCCGAGTTCGATGGTCCAGCCGTCGTGGTGGATGTTGGCGTGATGCACGCTGCACACGGGCAGGAGATTGTCCAGGTCGGTGTTGCCGCCGTTGCTCCACCAGATGATGTGGTGGAGTTTGCAGCGGTCGTAGTGCACCGCACACCCGGGAATGCCACAGGTCGAGTACAGCCCGCGCAGGGCTCGGCGTTGTGCCCGGTTCGCGAGGCGGGTCGTGCGACCCAGGTTCAACTCTCCGGGCGCGTACAACACGACCCCGTTACACACCACCACCGCATGCACATCGGCGTCACCAGCCAACGTGGCCAACACGCGGGGAGGGATCTCGACGGGGATGGAGAACTCGCCGACCGGACCCGGACGGTGCGGGTTGTCGGCGTCGACCACGACCACGAACTCTGGTCGGCCCGGCTTGCCGCCACCGGCTCCGTCGAGGAGGTGGGCGAGCGCCAATGCGCGCAGGTGGTGTTGTTTCTCGGCCGGATCGTCCGGTGCGGTGTCCGGGACCTGTTCGGCGAACAGGGTGTCGACGGCGTTGTCGAGGCGGGCGGCGAGTTTCAGGCCGGTGACCGGGTCGAACCGGCCGCGCAGGTTCCACATGCCCTCGACGTCAACCCATGTCGACAGTCGGGTCGCGCGTCGTTGGCGTTCGAGGCGGTCCGTGCCGTCGTCGGTCTGCAGCTTGGTGGCTTCCAGGTCGAGACGCCGCGCGAACTCATCCACCGACGCCGCCGCAGCGACCGCGGCGAGCGCGTCCGCGCGTTCCAACAGCTCCCGGCGCTGTGCGGCGTCGAGTTTCTTCGACGTGCGGGTCACCGCGTCGATGTGGCCAGCGGTGATCACACCGTCACCCAACGCCCCAGCCAGTTGCGGGGTCGCAGCCAACGTCGTGGAGCGTTCCGTCGACTTCGACGCCTGACCCAACGACGACCTCGCCGCGTCGGCGATCGTCTTCTCCGGGAACGAATCGACCGCCCGCAACTGAGCGACCAGACCGGCATGCTGCGCGTCCAGCCAGGCCTGCGCCTCACGCACCGCCACCAACCCCGAGGTGATCGTCGACCTCGACGCAATCGGGTCGGACCGCACCCCGGCAATGCGCTCCACCCGCTCGACCACCCCAGCGATCTCCATACCGACAACCCTAAACAGAGGGTGTCACAGAGTTCCCCGGGTGATCGCATCCCCGACACTGCGATTCACCGACTCGGGAATCCTGTGTCGGGCGGACCGTTCTCATCCCGCACGTGCGCACAACCGTGTCGGGACCGATCGTGCGGAGTACCGAGTGGACACCGATTCTTCACCCAAGGTTCGTCTGTTCGTCGCTGCAACATGAGCCGTCGTTCACGTCCCGGGCGCACTGTTGGCAGCCATGACGTCACCCGCTTCCGCCCTGTCCGTTCCCGTCAACCGGCGCCGATTCCTCGGCGTCCTCGCTGCGTCGACGGGGGCGATCGCCGCCGGTCGGATCCTGATGACCAGCGACTTCGCGTTCGCGAACGTCACCTCGGGCAGCGGACCGTACGGGTCGCTGCTCGCCGCCGACGCCAACGGCATCCTGCTCCCACCCGGGTTCACGAGTCGGGTCGTGGCGCGCAGCGGCCAGACGGTCGCCAACAGCTCATACGTCTGGCACGGCGCGCCCGACGGTGGCGCGTGCTTCGCGGCGACCAATGGCGGGTGGGTGTACGCATCGAACTCCGAGCTTGGCTCGGGCACCGGCGGCGTCGGGGTGATCTCCTTCGCGTCCAGCGGGGCAGTCGCCGGC
>JBGSII010000329.1:0-17243 GCA_041742555.1 Ilumatobacteraceae bacterium | reverse complement strand
GGCGAAGATCTTTCCGCTCTCGACGACATAGGCGAGGCCGTCGTCGAGCAGGGTGAAGACGTCGGGGGCGATCTCCTCGCACAGGCCGTCGCCGGTGCACAGATCCTGGTCGATCCAGACCTTCATGTCAGTGGGCTCCTCAAAGAGTGGGGTAGTTCGTCGTGGAGAAGTTTACACGGCCAAGTACGTGCAAAGACGATTCCCGCGGCGGGGTGTACATTCCCTCCATGGCAACCTCTGCGGACGATCCACGGTCGACCAACGACGCCGGAGCCGGCGAGCGCGACGAACTCAGCGCCCTCCACGACGAGATCGCCCACCTCCGGGCCCGTCTCGCCGACGCACCGAAGCGGGTCCACTCGCTCGAGGAACGTCTCCTCGAGACCAAGGGCCAGCTTGCTGCTGCAGTCGGCCAGAACGAGAAGCTCTCGTACACCCTGCGCGAGGCGCGCGAGCACATCGCGACCTTGCGCGACGAGGTCGACAAGCTCTCCCAACCGCCGTCTGCGTACGGGGTGGTGGTCGGCAAGAACGACGACGACACCGTCGACATTCTCACGAGCGGACGCAAGATGCGCGTGGCGCTGCACCCGGACATCGACCACGAACTGCTCGACCGTGGCGCCGAGGTGGTGCTGAACGAGAGCTACAACGTCGTGATGGCTCGGGCACCGGAGATCACCGGCGAGGTGGTGACGGTCAAGGAGGTCATGGACGACGGCATCCGGATCGTGGTGGTCGGACGGGCCGACGAGGAGCGAGTGTGTGAACTCGCCGACGCGATCCGCGGCATCCACATCCGAACGGGCGATCATCTCCGACTCGACACTCGTTCGAATCTCCTGCTCGAGAAACTGCCTCGCCCAGAGGTCGAACACCTCCTGCTCGAAGAAGTGCCGGACATCTCCTACACCGACATCGGCGGGCTCGACGACCAGATCGAGCAGATCGCCGACGCCGTCGAGTTGCCGTTCCTGCACCAGGATCTGTTCGCCGAGCACCAACTCCCGGCACCGAAGGGGATCCTGCTCTACGGTCCGCCCGGCTGCGGCAAGACGCTGATCGCGAAGGCGGTCGCGAACAGCCTGGCCAAGAAGGTCGCCGAGACGATCGGCGAGGGCAAGGGCCGGAGCTACTTCATCAACATCAAGGGCCCGGAACTGCTCAACAAGTACGTCGGCGAGACCGAACGCCAGATCCGACTGGTGTTCCAGCGTGCGCGCGAGAAGAGCGACGAGGGGTGGCCGGTCATCGTGTTCTTCGACGAGATGGACTCGATGTTCCGGACCCGCGGGTCGGGGATCAGCTCGGACATGGAGTCGACGATAGTGCCGCAGCTGCTCTCGGAGATCGACGGCGTCGAGGGGCTGAAGAACGTGATCGTGATCGGCGCAACGAATCGTGAGGACCTGATCGACCCGGCGATCCTGCGGCCCGGTCGGCTCGACGTGAAGATCAAGATCGAGCGACCCAACGCCGAGGCCGCGAAAGCGATCTTCGCTCGGTATCTCACCGACGAGATTCCCATCGCCGAGGGCGAGTCGATCCCAGACATGATCGATGCCACGGTGACGGAGATGTACCGCGACGACGAGGCGAACCGATTCCTCGAGGTCACGTATCAGAACGGCGACAAGGAGATCCTGTACTACAAGGACTTCTCCTCGGGCGCCATGATCGAGAACGTCGTGCGTCGAGCCAAGAAGCTGGCCATCAAGCGGGTGATCGGTGGGGGAGCCAAGGGCGTGTCCACGGACGATCTGCTCGCGTCGATCAAGCAGGAGTACAAGGAACACGAAGATCTTCCCAACACCACGAATCCGGACGACTGGGCGAAGATCTCGGGCAAGAAGGGCGAACGCATCGTGTTCATCCGCACGCTCGTGTCCGAGACAGCAGCGGCCGACGTCGCCGGCGGCCGCGCGATCGAGCGCGTGGCAACCGGGCAGTACCTGTAGCCAGGGATCTCGGTGGCGTGAGTCCCGGATCGCGGGACCGAGGCCACCGAGGTTCCATGAACGCGGTTGAATGGGGACATGAGCGATCGGGAGTACGACGTCGTCGTCTATGGGGCGACCAGCTTCGTGGGACAGATCCTGTGCACGTACCTCGTCGCTCGTCACGGCACTGACGCCGGCCTGTCGTGGGCGATCGCCGGGCGCAGCGCATCGAAGCTCGACGAGGTCGCCGAGCGCACCGGTGCCGACGTCCCCAGGATCATCGCCGATGCCGCCGACCGGGCGGCACTCGACGCCATGGCGAACTCGACGCGGGTCGTGGCGTCGACCGTCGGGCCGTACGCGCGGTACGGATCCGAGCTGGTCGCCGCCGTGGTCGGAGCCCGCGGCGACTATTGCGACTTGACCGGCGAGGTCCAGTGGATGCGCCGGATGATCGACGCTCACCAGCGCGGTGCGGAGCAGACCGGTGCTCGCATCGTGCACGCGTGCGGCTTCGACTCCATCCCGTCGGACCTCGGGACCTGGTTCACCCAGCAGCGTGCCATCGAGCAGTTCGGCGAACCGTGCGTCGAGGTGCGGATGTCGGTGAAGGGCGCCCGAGGTGGGGTCAGCGGGGGCACGGCGGCCAGCGGCATGCAGATGTTCGAGGAGATGGCCACCGACCCGGAGCTGCGCAAGGTGGTCGGGGACCCCTACGTCCTCGCGCCGGCCGACCTGCGATCCGGTCCTCGTCAGCCCGGGGTGGGACGCCCGACGCGCGACGATCGATTCGAGAGCTGGGTGGCCCCGTTCGTGATGGCGCCGACGAACTCGGCGGTCGTGCTGCGCAGCCACGCCCTGCTGGGACAGCCGTGGGGCCGCGACTTCACCTACGGCGAGACGATGATGACCGGCGGCGGGCTGGTCGGCGGCGTCGCCGCATGGGGGTTGACCGCTGGACTGGCGGCGTTCGCCGGCGCCGCGAGTTTCGGCCCCACCCGCAAGCTGCTCGGCAAGATGATCCCGAAGCCAGGTGCGGGCCCCAGTGAGGCGAAGCAACAGGCCGGGTACTTCGACCTGCGCTTCGTCGGTCGCACCGCCACCGGGCGAGAGATCCGCACGAAGGTCACCGGCGACGCCGACCCCGGTTACGGCTCGACGGCCAAGATGCTCGGCGAGTCGGCCGTGGCGTTCCTCGACCTCGACACTGCAGCCGTGGGCGGCGGATTCTGGACCCCTGCCAGTGCGTTCGGCGATGTGCTGATCGAACGCCTCGAAGCCCACGCCGGCGTCCGCTTCGACGTCGTCTGACCGCGACGATTGCAGCAGGGGTCAGACCCCTGCTGCAATTCGAGCTGAACGCTGCGTGAACCTGTTGCTCCGCTAGGTTCAGGACATGGCGCTGCCGAAGGTCTGCGGGATCGAGACCGAGTACGGCATCGTCGTGCGCGGGGGCGACAACAATCCGGTCTCGGCGTCGTCGATGTTGATCAATGCCTACGTCGCTGCGACCAACCGCGATCGGGGCCGGATCGGTTGGGACTTCGAAGACGAGCATCCGGCCAACGATGCCCGCGGCTTCGAGCTCGATGCCTCGCTCGCACCCGAGGTCGAGACGATGCTCGTCAACGCCGTGCTCACCAACGGCGCCCGCTACTACGTCGACCACGCACACCCGGAGATCTCGACCCCCGAGGTCACCACGGCTCGTGAAGCGCTGGTGTGGGATCGGGCCGCCGAGGAGATCGTCCGCGCGTCGATGGAGTATGTCCGCTCGTTGCTCCCCGAGGGCGGCGAGATCATCGTGCACAAGAACAACTCCGACGGCAAGGGCAACAGTTACGGCTGTCACGAGAACTACCTCCTCGCCCGCGAGGTGCCCTTCGGACGGATGGCGAGCCAGATCACGCCCCACTTCGTGACCCGTCAGGTGTTCTGCGGCGCAGGAAAGGTGGGCTGCGAGCTGCCGGGCCGTCCCAACGACCACATCGCCTACCAACTCAGCCAACGCGCCGACTTCTTCGAGGAGGAGATCGGCCTCGAGACCACGCTGAAGCGGCCGATCGTCAACACCCGAGACGAACCCCACGCCGACGCCCAGAAGTATCGACGACTCCACGTGATCGTCGGCGACGCCAACATGAGCGAGGTCGCCACCTATCTGAAGGTGGGCACGACGGCGATCGTCCTGGCGATGATCGAAGACGACGAACTCGGTGACGAGTGGCTGCTGGGCAACCCGGTCGCAGCCATCCGCCAGGTGAGCCACGACCCGACCCTTCGCCAGACGATCATGTTGCGCGACGGCAACCGGGCGACCGCGCTCGAGATCCAATGGGGCCTGCTCGAGCGGGCTCGCAAGTACGAGCAGTCACACGGGCTGGATTGCGTCGGCGAGGGCGTCGGCAGCGATGTGCTCGCGAGATGGGAGATCGTTCTCGCCGGCCTCGAGTCCGACCCGACCTCGGTGGCCAACTGGGTCGACTGGGTCGCCAAGTTGCGCCTCGTCGACGGGTATGGCGCTCGCCACGGCATCGATCCGGGTTCACCGAAGCTCAAGGCGATCGACCTCCAGTACCACGACCTGCGCGCCGATCGTTGCCTCGCGTTGCGCGCAGGCCTCGACACCATCGTGACCCCGACAGAGGTCGCCGACGCCATGACGGAACCACCGCGCACCACCCGCGCCTACTTCCGCGGCAGGTGCCTGCAGAAGTTCCCCGACGACGTGGTGGCCGCGAATTGGGATTCGCTCGTCTTCGACGTCGGCCGAGACCCACTTCGCCGCGTCCCGATGATGGAACCGCTACGCGGGACCGCTGACCACGTTGGTACCTTGATCGAGCAGAGCGAGACGGCGAGAGAGCTTCTCGAACGTCTCGGGCAATGATCGACAACGATTCATCCGACTCACCGAAGGGAAGCACCCGCTGATGGCCGAACGCACCCAGAAGTCGAAGGGCACCACGAGCCGCGACGTCGACGCCGCGGTCGAGGCCGCTCCGGCGTCGACCGAGACCGGCGAGAAGCTCAAGGCCGAGCTCGACGATCTCCTCGACGAGATCGACGAGGTGTTGGAGACCAACGCCGAGGACTTCGTGAAGTCGTACGTGCAAAAGGGCGGTCAGTAACTCGTGACCATGCCGATCTTCTCGACCTCGGACGATCCGGGGTCGAGCTTTCCGGAACTGCTTCGTCGCGTGGGTCTGGCGCCCGAACCGATGGTGGGGCTCTCCGCCGACCTGATGCGCGAGCTGTCTCTTCCTCATGCCACGACCTGCGTGGCGCTGACCTACGCAGACGGCGTCGTCATGGCCGGAGATCGACGTGCGACGTCGGGCAACCTGATCTCGCATCGCTCCATGGAGAAGGTCGTCGAGGCCGACCGTCACAGCGGTGTCGCCATCGCTGGCGCAGCTGGCGCGGCGATGGAGATGATCCGGCTGTTCCAACTGCAGCTGGAGCACTACGAGAAGGTCGAGGGCACGGCGCTGAGCCTCGAGGGCAAGGCGAACCAACTGTCGATGATGGTCCGCGGCAATCTGCAGGCAGCGATGATGGGCATGGTGGTCGTGCCGATCTTCGGAGGCTACGACCTGCGTCGCGAGTGCGGGAGGCTCTGGGACTACGACGCGACGGGCGGCCGATACGAAGAGCGCGACTACGTCACCACCGGATCCGGCAGTCTCCACGCCGGCACCGTGATCAAGGTCGGCTTCCGAGCCAACATGAGCAGGGACGACGCGGTCAACCTCGCGGCGCGTGCGCTGTGGGAGGCTGCCGATGCCGACTCGGCGACGGGCGGACCGGACGCGCTGCGAGGCATCTATCCGGTGGTGGCCACCATCGATGCCACCGGCTGGAACCGGTTGGACGACGACGATCTGGCCGCTCGGTACGAGGCGATCGTGGAGGAGGTGCGTTCGCGATGAGTATGCCCTTCTACGTCGCTCCCGAACAGATGATGAAAGATCGCGCCGACTTCGCGCGCAAGGGGATTGCCCGGGGTCGCGCGCTGGTTGCGGTCCGATACGTCAACGGCATCGTGATCGTCGCCGAGAACGCCTCGGAGACCTTGCGCAAGGTGAGCGAGATCTACGACCGCATCGCCTTCGCCGGCGTCGGCAAGTACAACGAGTTCGACCAGCTGCGCGTGGCCGGTGTCCGCGCCGCCGATCTGAAGGGTTTCCAGTACTCGCGTGATGACGTCGACGCGCGCAGCCTGGCGAACAGTTATGCGCAGATGCTCGGCACGATCTTCACGCACGAGATGAAACCGATGGAGGTCGAGATCCTCGTTGCCGAAGTGGGCCTCGAGCCGTCGGGCGACCAGATGTTCCACATCCTCTACGACGGCACCGTCATGGACGAACGCGACTTTGCCGCCATCGGTGGCGACGCCGAGGCGATCAGTACTCGGCTGGCCGACACCTGGACCGAGGGTCTCGATCGATCCGCTGCCATCGCGCTCGGCCGTGCAGCGCTGGGTGGCCCTGATCGGGAGATCGCCGACGGTGATCTCGAGGTGGCCGACCTGTCACGCACGAACGGTCGGCGGTGCTTCCACCGGCTCGGCCCGGCCGAGCTGAACGCCTGACGGGCTCGACGCAGGTCGGGTGTCGACCGTCCGCCGCTCGGTCAGGCAATCCTCGTCAGGCAATCCTCGTCAGGCTCCGGAATCGGCCGGAGAACGCAGCGACGCCGACGGCGATCGACGACGCTGCGAGCATCGCCAGGCCGAGACCAGCGGCCTGCCTGCCAGGGTGTTCGGTGGTGATCGCGACGATCATCGCCACCGCCGCGGCCAGCCAGGCGACCGCGGCGATTCGCAACGACACCCGTTCGACGTGAGTGAGGTCCGGATCGTCGGCGACGGCGGTCGACGGAGCCCCATCGTCGCGCATCAGATTCTCGATCCATCGTACGGGCGACGTCACGGCGAGGACGACGATCGGTGACCAGGTCAGCACGACTGCGGCGAGCGAAATGGTTCCGCCGGCGCTGAGACCCGAGTTGGCATCGAGGCCGGCCACGATCGCATCGCCGACGTACACGGCCAACGCCGTCGTCAGCAGCGCGAGGAGGGCCTTGACGTACCGCAGCACCAGCCCGCGCAACCGCAGGACGTGGCGAGCCATCCCGTACTCGACTTTCGCGACTTCCTCGAGCAGCGGGCGGCTCGTCGATGCGGCCAGGTCGAACATGCCGCTCGCCCTCGTCAGGTCGTCGTGGCCGGACTCGAGTCCCGAATACACCTGAAGCTGCCGGTCGACGCGTCGACGCGACTTGTCGTTGGCCGGCACCAACAACTCGATGATCCTGGGGTCGCGTCGGCTCGCCTCGAGTTGCACGGTTGCAGCGGCACCGAGCTCGTCACACGGCAATTGCAGTGACGTGAGCGTGAACCTCGGCGTGAAGAGGTCGCGTCCGTCGCCGCCGAGATGGTTCGCATGGAAGTAGAACCGGGTCAGATCGGCGAACAGCAGCCAGAGCGCTGTCACGGGAACGGCGAGGACAGCGAGCACGGCGACCACCAGAGCGAGGTCGGATGGACCGATGCCATCGATCAGCAGCGAACGAAGCACGCCCGCCACCGAGTCGCGGGCCACCACGGGCAGGACCACCAGGAGACCGGCGCCGGACAGCATTCCCACTGCGATCCGATGGAACGTCGACAGACGTACTTCACATCTCGCCACGAAGGCCCGCGCCGCCGCCCGCTCGTCACTCGACAGGACCGAATCGGTCGGATGAACGCTCACGATGCCAGTATCACCGCAGGTCGGTGCCTCGCCGAGGATGCACGACAGGACCCGGGGGCTCTGACGGGATCACCTCCCGAAATCGACCTCAGCCGTCGGCACGGTGGAACCTCGTCGATCAGGACTGTTGGAGAAGCTCCAGTAGAGATTCGTGTAGGCAATCGCGTCCGCCGGGCCGATCGGAGCGCCCCACGGGCGCATGTCCTCGGTCGTGTGCGCATCGGCGACCAGCGTGGCGTCGTATCCGCGAACGAGCGCACCGTGCAGTGTCGAACGGGTGCACGCATCGGTCTGGGCACCGGTGACGACGAGGTGGCCCACACCGAGATCGGCGAGCACCGACTCGAGGACGGTCTCCTCGAACGAGTCGCCGTAGTGCTTGTGGACGAGCGGTTCGCCTTCGACGCGTCGGAGCTCGTCGACGTACTCCCACGAGTCGGATCCCTCGGGGAGCTCTTCGTCGACATGCTGCACCCAGACGACCGGCACGGCCTCGGCCCTCGCCTTGTCGAGCAGCGTGTTGATGTTGGCGACGACACGATCGACCTCGAACGCCTCCGCGACGACGCCGCGCTGCATGTCGATCACGATCAACGCGGTGTTGGGCCGGTCCTGGAGTGACGTCATACGACGACGCTAGTGCGCGTTGCGACGTACGATCCTTGCATGGTCGCCATCGACGTCAACAGTGACCTGGGGGAGTCCTACGGCGTCTGGACGCTCGGCGATGACGAGGCGATGTTGGCCCTCGTCACCAGCGCCAACGTCGCGTGCGGCTTCCATGCTGGCGATCCATCGGTGCTCCGGGCGACGTGTGCCCTGGCCGTGCAGAACGAGGTCGCGATCGGAGCGCAGGTGTCATTTCCGGATCTCGTCGGCTTCGGGCGCCGACACGTCGAGATGGCGCCGCACGAGCTGCGCGACGCGGTGCTCTATCAACTGGGCGCACTCGATGCGTTCGCGCAGGTGGCAGGGGCCGAGATCTCCTACGTCAAGCCGCATGGGGCGCTGTACCACGCGGCATCGACCCATCCGACGGCGGCGAGGGCGCTGGTCGAAGCCGCCGCAGAGTACGACCCGTCGCTGGCGGTTCTCGGTCCCCCGGATTCTGAGTTGTTCGCAGCTGCTGACGCAGCAGGGCTCGAGGCAGTCGCGGAGGCCTTCGCCGATCGTGCCTACCGGCCCGACGGCGCGCTGGTGTCCCGACGTGAGCGCGGCAGCGTGCTCACCGACCCCGACGAGGTGGCCGCACGCGCCGTGCGCATCGCGACCGACAACGAAGTCGTGGCCGTCGATGGCAGCATCATCACCGTCCGCGCCCGCTCGATCTGCGTGCACGGCGACACTCCTGGAGCCGTCGATCTCGCCCGGGCGGTACGTGCCGCGCTCGATGCCGCCGGCGTCGGGGTCTACCGGTTCACCGACTGACGATCACCCTCGATGGGTCGACGACCGTACGGACCGAGCGCCTGGCTGGCCGACGACATCGCCGATCCTGCGGCGTGGGCCGCGGCACTCGAGGCGATGGCGGTCCCCGGCATCGAGGAGATCATCCCGGCCGAGACGACGGTGGTCGTGCGTTGTGCTCGCGACCACCATCACGCTGTCGGCAAGACGATCGATCTGGTCGTGCCGAGCAGCGGTGAGACGCAACGAATCCCACCGCTGACGATCGACGTGGTGTACGACGGCGCCGACATGGTCGAGCTGGCCAACGCGGCACAGATGTCGGCTGCCGACGTCGTCAGGTTGCACTCGACCGGCACGTACGAGGTTGCCTTCTGCGGCTTCAGTCCTGGTTTCGGCTATCTGCGAGGCATCGACGCGAGCCTGCACGTGCCGCGCCGTCCGACGCCGCGCACGTCGGTTCCGGCCGGCTCGATCGGTGTCGCTGCGGGCTACACGTGCGTGTACCCGTCAGCGTCGCCGGGTGGGTGGTACCTGATCGGCCACACGACCGCCTCACTCTGGGACGCGTCTCGCACCCCACCGGCGCTGCTCGCACCCGGCCGGACGGTCCGCTTCCGACGAGTGCCATCGTGAACGCTGCGCCCGCCCTGCGAATCGTTCGGATCGGCTTCGCGACCACGATTCAGGACCGCGGCCGAAGCGGGTTGGGCCATCTCGGCGTGCCGACCGCGGGAGCGGTCGATCGTCACGTTCACGACCAGATGAATCGCCTCGTCGGCAATTCATCCGAGGCGGCGACGATCGAGACCATGGGTGCGTTCGTCGTCGAGGCCCTCCGGCCCGTCGTCGTCGCCACGAGCACCGACGGCCACCGACACACGCTGGCGGCCGGCGCCCGGCTTCGAATCGACGCTCCCGCAAACTCCGTGTGGGCGTATCTCGCCGTACGCGGCGGGATCGACGTCACTCCCGTGCTCGGCTCGCGCAGCCAGGACACGCTCGGTGGCGTCGGGCCTCCCGCACTCGCCGTCGGCACGCTGCTCGCGATCGGTTCCGATCCAGGCACGTCGCTCGACGCCGATCACGCACCACCACGAGCACCCACGAACGACCGGATCCGCCTGTGGGAGGGACCCCAGCACGATTGGTTCGTCGGAGGGTTGGACAGCCTGACGGCCCGGCCGTGGAGCGTGACGAGCGAGCTGAGCCGCGTGGGCGTCCGGCTCGATCGAGGAGAGTTCAGGCAGAGCGCCCGAGCGCGTATGACCATGCCCAGTATCGGACTGACCCCTGGAGCGGTTCAGATCACCCCTGCGGGCGAGCCCATCGTCATGTCGGCGAATCACCCGACGACGGGCGGCTACCCCGTGATCGCCGTCGTCGACCCCGACGACCTCGGCCGACTCGTCCAGGTACGGCCAGGTGCCACCGTCGCCTTCCGGCGCGCCTGAACGAGCGCGACCCGGCGATGGTGGCTAGGTTGCCCATGATGGAGCGGCGCATCTACGGACTCGAGAACGAGTACGGCGTCACGTGCACCCTGCGAGGCCAGCGACGCCTGAGCCCCGATGAGGTCGCCCGGTACCTGTTCCGGCGGGTCGTGTCGTGGGGTCGCAGCTCGAACGTGTTCCTCCAGAACGGCGCCCGTCTGTACCTCGACGTCGGCTCGCACCCCGAGTACGCCACGCCGGAATGTGACTCGCTCTACGAACTCGTCGTCCACGACAAGGCGGGGGAGCGAATCCTGGAGCAGCTCGTCGAGTCGGCCGAGCAGCGACTTGCGGAAGAATCGATCCGCGGCACCATCTACCTGTTCAAGAACAACACCGATTCGGCCGGCAACTCCTACGGATGCCACGAGAACTACCTGACGAGCCGGGACGACGACCTCGGGCACTACGCCGAGGTGCTGATCCCCTTCCTCGTCTCGCGACAGATCTACACCGGAGCCGGCAAGGTGCTCCAGACCGCCCGCGGAGCGACGTACTCGATCGCCCAGCGAGCAGAACACATCTGGGAGGGCGTCTCGTCGGCGACCACCCGTAGCCGGCCGATCATCAACACGCGCGACGAACCCCACGCTGATGCCGAGAAGTACCGCCGGCTCCATGTGATCGTCGGCGACTCGAACATGAGCGAGTACACGAACTTCGTCAAGGTGGGCGCGGCCGCATGCATGCTCCGCATGCTCGAGGACGACAACGTGGTGTTGCGAGACATGACGCTCGAGAACCCGATCCGTGCGATCCGGGAGATCAGCCACGACATCACCTGCCGACGAACCGTGCGACTCGCCAACGGTCGCGAGGTGTCGGCGCTCGACATCCAGCGCGAGTATCTCGACCGCGCACTGCGCTACGCCAGCTCGCAGGGGTTCCCGCCGATGGAGCGCAAGGCCCTCGAGATGTGGGAGCACTGCATCACCACGATCGAGAAGGACCCACTCCTGCTCGATCGTGAGGTCGACTGGGTGATCAAGTACAAGCTGTTGGAAGCCTTCCGCGAGCGCCATGACCTCCCGTTCGGGCACGCCCGGGTGCAGCTGCTCGACCTGCAGTACCACGACGTGTCTCGGGCGCGGAGCCCGTTCTACAAACTGCAGGATCGTGGGATGGTGGAGCGGATCTGCAGCGATGCGGACATCGAACAGGCCATCGACGTCCCGCCTCAGACGACGCGGGCCCGCCTTCGCGGCGATTTCGTCAAGCGAGCCAAGGAGCGCAAACGCGACTACACCGTCGACTGGGTCCATCTGAAGCTCAACGACCAGGCCCAACGTACGGTCCTGTGCAAGGACCCCTTCAAGAGCCGTGATGAACGCGTCGAGCGACTCATCGAATCACTCTGAGCGCGTTACCGTTGGGCCCGCGTGACGTCCGAGACCGTGGATCCCCCTTCTATCGAGCCCACCGGCGAGCCGACCGGCGAACCCGTAGCGACGTCGAAGCTGCCGCCAGGAGCTCGAGCGTTCTTCGACTGGTTCGTGGTGATCGCCGTTGCGCTGCTGGTCGCGTTCGTCGTGCGCACCTTCGTGATCGCCCACTTCGTCGTCGAAGGTGAATCGATGTACTCCACGCTCGACACCAACGACCGGGTCTTCGTGAACAAGCTGTCGTATCGCCTCCACGACCCCAACCGCGGCGACGTCGTCGTGCTGCATCAGGTGACGGGTGCATCGGAGCGAGATCTGATCAAGCGCGTGATCGGACTGCCAGGCGAGACGGTCGAGGTACGCAATTGCACCGTTCTCATCGACGGACGCGTCCTCAACGAGCCGTACCTCGATCCCGAGGTCGTGACCCAGACCGACTGCGGTGGCGACTACGTGCTCAACGGGGTCGTGCCCGACGATCACGTCTTCGTGATGGGAGACAACCGCGGCGGGTCACAGGACTCCCGCGTGATCGGCCCGATCAGCGAAGACGACCTGGTCGGTCGGGCGTTCGTGGTGTTCTGGCCGCAGAGTCACTGGCAGTGGCTCTGAGCGACGTCGCACCCGCTCGCCCCGCCGGTCACAACGGTCGACTGCCGATCTCTTCTCGGAAGGCATCGGTCATCACGTCGACACGATCGCTGTAGACGGCATCGAGACCCATCCGCAGGCCGTCTCGGAGTTCGTGCTCCTGCTGCATGTCCCACCCGAATGCGTGCAGGCCGAATCGGTGGAACAACGCAACCAGGCCGCCGTTCCAGTCGGTCCGATGCAGGTTGATGCCGTCGATGCCGTGCCGAGCGAGCGAGTCGGCTCGTCGTTCCAGGGGCTCCTTGATCCGGTCGAGTCTGGTCGTCTGCAACAATCGGATGGGCAGGTCGCCGAACAGGGCGCGCAACTCGATCACTCGCTCCAACCCCGGCTCACACAGCCAGGTCTTCGGGAGCATCGCCGGTTCGAACGCACTGACGGCCTCGACGACCGCCCGAGCAGACTCCGGATCCTTCAGGTCGAGCGACAGGGAGTACCCGGATCCGCAGGTCTCGAGGAGCTCGATCAGGCTCGGGATGTGAGCAGGGAGCTCGGATCTGCGGTACTCCGAGATCGGACGCTTGCGCAGACCCTTCTTGACCGTGCCGTCGTGATCCAGGACGGCGACGCCGTCCGCGGTCAACCAGACGTCACTCTCCAGGCCCGACGCACCGAGACGCAACGCCAACTCGAACGCCTCGATGGTGTTCTCCGGCGCGTGTGCGCGAGCACCGCGATGCGCGAACGTGATCGGCGGATCGAGCAGGGAAGGAAGGCGTTGTTGCACTCCGACTCATGATGGCAGGCCCGTAGACTGCGGCCGTGTTCAATCTGCAGGGCAGCGAGATCATCGTCATCCTGCTGATCGCGCTCGTCGTGCTCGGACCTGAGAAACTGCCCGATGCGGTACGCAAGTTCACGCAGACCTACTCCGAGCTGAAGAAGATGAGCAGTGGCTTCCAGTCGGAGCTGAAGTCCGCGCTCGACGAGCCGATGCGCGAGATGCGCTCGACGGCCAACATGGTCCGAGACGCCGCCGATCCCCGCAAGATCATGGCCGAGGCCGATGCGGAGCAGCGCGTGCTCGCCGATGCCGATGCATCGGTCGGGCGTCTCGCCGAGCCGACCCGGGCGAATGACTGGGCGGCTCCGACTCCGGGAACCGCCGACGCCAGCCGCAACGGCACCAGCCCATTCGAGCCGCTCGCCGATCCCGGCGACGCGCGGGTCGCAACGCCGGGCGACCCTCCGGGAAACCCGTGACGGTGTCATGACCATCGAGGACGAAGAAGCGGTGTCGGCAGCCGACACGATGACGCTCACCGAGCATCTCGCCGAGCTGCGGGTACGGATCATCCGCTCGGCGCTCGCCGTCGCGATCGGCATGGTGCTGATCATCGCGTTCTACGACCAGGTGCTCGAGTTCCTCCTGCAGCCCTACGTCGACCTCTGCGAGCGCAAGCCGGAGGACTTCTGCGACCCGGCCCTGTTCAACTTCAGCCCGACCGAAGGTCTGGCCACGCGCGTCCGGGTCGGTCTCTACGGCGGCATCATCGCTGCGTTGCCGGTGCTGCTCTGGCAGATCTGGCGTTTCGTGGTTCCGGCGCTCAACAGCAAGGAGAAGAAGTGGGCGATCCCGGTCGTCCTGGTGTCGCTCACCCTGTTCGTCGCCGGAGGCGCCCTGGCCTACTTCTCGGTCGGTCAGGCGTTGGATTTCCTGATCGGATGGTCGGGCTCGGACGTCACGCAGGTGTACTCCGTGCAGAGCTACGTCTCGTTGATCGGGCTGATGATCTTTGCGTTCGGGCTCGGATTCATGCTCCCCGTGTTCGTGTTCGGACTGCAGGCCTTCGGGGTGGTCACGCCCAAACGATTGCTCGCCAGTTGGCGTCTGGCACTCGTCGTGATCGCAGTCATCTCGGCGGTGATCACCCCGTCAGGTGACCCGGTCACCATGGCGATGCTCGGCGTTCCGATGTTCGTCCTCTACTTCCTCGCCATCCTCGTCGGCTGGCTCGTGGTCAGACGCCGACCGGTCGACGCGTGACCAGCGGCAGCGAGCGCTCCCAACTGCGCAGACGCTTCGTGGCCCGGTACCCGTTCCCGCTCGACCGCTTCCAGTCCGAATCCTTCGACGCGCTGGACCGGGGCGACCATGTCGTCGTCGCGGTTCCGACCGGGAGCGGCAAGACCGTCGTCGCCGAGTACGGGATCGCTGCTGCGCGAGCGGAGCATCGGCGAGCGTTCTACACCGCGCCGGTCAAGGCGCTGTCGAACCAGAAGTACCGCGACCTGGTCGCCGCGCACGGCGAGGAGGACGTCGGGCTCCTGACCGGCGACAACTCGATCAACGGCGATGCACCCATCGTGGTGATGACCACCGAGGTCCTTCGCAACATGATCTACGGCCGGTCCCGGCTGTTGCACGATCTCGGTCTCGTCGTCCTCGACGAAGTGCATTTCCTGCAGGACTCGTACCGAGGTCCGGTGTGGGAGGAGGTGATGATCCATCTTCCCCAACATGTGCAGCTGGTCTGCTTGTCGGCCACGGTCAGCAACGTCGACGAACTGGCCGACTGGATCTCGACCGTCCGGGGTCCGACGGCATCGATCGTCGAACGTCGGCGCCCGGTTCGCCTCGACAACGAGTACCTCGTGGCGGATCGAACGAGCGACCGTCTCAGATTGCTGCCGGTGTTCGTCGATGGTCGCGCGAACCGTGACGCGATCGCCCTCGACGAGTCGGCCGTCCGGGGACGTCCGGGTCGTGGAGCCACGGCACGATCGAGTGGGCGGTCGGATCGTCACGATCCGAGCTCGAACCGAAAGGTGCTCGCTCCGCCGGGTCGAGTGGAGACGGTCGAGCTGCTGGAACGGAGACGACTCCTCCCGGCCATCTTCTTCATCTTCAGCAGGGCGCAGTGCGACGCCGCAGCGAAGGCCTGCGTCGATGCCGGGCTCGACCTCGTCGATGCAGGCGAACGCGCAGCGATCCGCACCATCGTCGACAGCCGACTCGGCGGCCTCGAGGACGCCGACCTGGACGTCCTCGGCTTCTCGCAGTTCGTCGCCCAACTCGAGTGCGGTGTCGCCGCTCATCATGCCGGCATGGTCCCGCCGATGAAGGAAGTGGTCGAGGCGTGTTTCGTCGAGGGACTGGTCAAGGTCGTCTTCGCCACCGAGACCCTGGCAGTTGGCATCAACATGCCGGCGCGGACCGTCGTGATCGAGAAGCTCACCAAGTTCACCGGCGAACACCACGAGCGCCTGACGCCCGGCGAGTACACCCAGTTGACAGGACGCGCTGGTCGACGTGGGATCGATGAACTCGGGACTGCGGTGGTGTTGTGGTCGCCCTGGGTCCGTTTCGACGAGGTGGCCGAACTGGCCGGCAGCTCGTCGTTCCATCTCCGGTCCGCCTTCAGGCCGACCTACAACATGGCCGCCAATCTGATCCGCACGTACTCGAGCGCCGAGGCCCACCACCTGTTGAACCTGTCGTTCGCCCAGTACCAGGCCGATCGTGACGTCGTGCGCCTCGAAGCACGACTCGAACGACGCCGCGCCGCAGCCGATGCACTGCGTGCAACAGCACGCAGTGAGTTCGGCGACATCGACGAGTACCGCCGTCTTCGTGACCGCGAGCGTGACGATCGGGCGACCGGGCGCGCCGTCCTGCTCGACGAGGTCGCCGACGCGCTCGGCGCGCTTCGTCCTGGTGCGGTGATCCACATCGCGAAAGGCACGTACAAGGGCCCGGCCGCGGTGGTGGCTGCCGCAAATCGCAAGTCGGGCTTGCGCCTCACGGTGATCACTCGATCGTCGCGGTCGATGTACCTGATCGCAGAGGACTTCGAGGAACCACCTCGTCAGGTCGGCGCCATCACGCTCCCACAGACGTACGCGCCGAACCGCAAGGAGTACCGCAACGACGTGGCGCGGCGGCTGCGCACGATGAGGGCCGACCCGTCGCCCAGCACCAAACGACGGCGCGGCGTCGAGGCCCTTGCCGACAGCCATCCAGTCGCGCGCGATCCCGACCTGCGCAACAAGCTGAGCGCCGCCAGCCAGGCCGAGCGGATCGAACGGGAGATCGTCGACCTCGAACGGCGGGTCAGCGGGAAGAACACGTCACTGGCCAGCGAGTTCGACCGCGTGCTCGACGTCCTCGCCACGTACGGCTATCTCGATCGTGACGCCTGGTCGCTCACCGAAGCCGGCGAGATGCTCGCTCGCACGTTCCACGAGTCCGACCTGCTGGTCGCCGAGATCGTCCGCTCCGGTGTGCTCGACGGGCTCGGGGCTGCCGATCTGGCGGCCCTGGTGTCGACGGTGGTGTACGAGCACCGGAGCTCCGAAGCGCCGCCAGCACCCTGGTTCTCGTCGAACCAGATCCGTGATCGGTGGCGACGGTTGGCGGCGATCAGCGAAGATCTCCGTGCCACCGAGCGCTCGGTCGGCCTGGGCGAGCATCGACCGCCCGACCCCACATTTGCTGCGATCGCCTACGCGTGGGTGGCAGGGGAGGGGTTCGCAGAAGTGGTGGGCGACGACGACATGACCGGCGGTGACTTCGTGCGCACCACCAAACAGCTGATCGATCTCCTCCGCCAGCTCGCGGTCACCGCACCCGAGCCGGCGACACGGCACGCCGCCGCCGAGGCCGCC